>NZ_DAOLQM010000096.1:0-7488 GCF_035418125.1 Atribacter sp.
TGAAAGAAATACAGCTAAACCATCACTTTGATGTTCCCAGAAAAGACTATCTTGCTGAAATTTTTTTATTGGTGAAAGAAAATCTTTTAACTCGTTTTCTCGAAACCCTTGGTCAATAAGATGCTTCTCAGCAATAGATAAGAGGTTTTTAAATCGGATCGGGTTTTGTTGGGTATCACCACTTTTTTCCATGGGAGCATAAAGAGAGACACATATCCCCTCCTGCTTTTTGAGAAGGTTTTGAATATCTTCTCTCGTAATGATATTCATACCCATTCCCTCCTATTAAAAAATTTTCAAATATTGCGGGAGAAACCATTTACTTAATTACACAGCTTAGGTTATTTTAGAATATATAAAAATTGTAGTTACCATTATTTTATCACGAGTTGTGAAATCGGTAATTCAATGAAGGGGGCAATATAAATGACTGGCTATGAAAGGATCATGGCAGCTTTGGATGGGAAAAAAACTGATATTCTTCCTTATATTGATGGGTTTGACTGTCATGAAGCTCGCTTAGCTTTTTTCGGTCCACAAGTTATGTCTGGAACATGGAATGAAATCGCCTTGTTGGAAGCCGAACTTTTCCATTCCGATTGGGTAATTGTACCCGTACCTCTCAACATTCCAGGTGGACCAGGAATATTTTGTGATGTTTTAACTGAGGACCAAACTCATTTATTAGTAAAAACCTTTTTTGGAGGAATTTGGTATTGGCGTAAAAAGCCCTATTATGCAAAAGCATTTTATAATCCAGTAAAAGATATCGAAGACCTGGAAAAAATACCTGAACCCAATTGGGAGGAACTAAGGAAGCGTGTAAAATCGATTAAAGAGCCAATAAAAAGGTTAAAAGATCGAGGGTATTTTGTAACTATGGAAGGGAAGGGTTCTTTTGAAGCAGCTTGGATGCTCTTTCGAGGTTTAGAGAATACCTGGATGGATATCGCTTCAGAACCAGAACTGGTTAAAAAAATGTCGAGACGAGCGGTAGATGCAGTCATTAAGTTGGCATTAATGGTGGTTGATGAGTGTGAGGTTGATGGACTTTGGATAACCAACGATATGGGAACCCAGACTGCAGCATATTTTAGCCCAAAAAGTTATCAAGAACTGTTTAAAGAAAACGACAGGAGAATTGTTCAGGCTTTACATTCAAGAGGGAAAAAGGTTATGTTTCACTCTCATGGAAATGTTATGTCACTTTTTGAAGACTTTGTTGAAGCTGGTTTTGATTCCATCGATCCCCTCGATGCTTATGATGGAATGGATTTTAGATCCATAAAGGAAAAGTATGGTAAAAAGGTTACCCTCAAGGGTGGTATTAGTTGTACGATTGGACAAATGAAAAAAGAGGATTTATTGAAGCACATTCAAGATATAGTAACTATTGGTGGAGAGGAAAGGTTTATCCTTTCAGGAGCTGGAGGCGTCCCTCCGGAAATGAGTCTGGAAAATTTTAATGCTTATCGTGATTTTATTTATCGAGCAAGAAGAGGCGATTATAAAAAAACCTAATAAATAGAAATATAAAAGAGTTAATTATTAAATTTCTTTGTTATAATGAATTCCATACTATTGAAAGGAGGTATGTTGGAAAGCACTCTGTAATGATTAAAACCCTTAGGTTCGCTCAATGAGGGTAAAGAATGATAAGGATTTTTAAAGGAGGAAAACAGGAATGAAAAGAATCATAGTTCTAAGCTTAATTGTTGTTAGTGTCTTGTTAATTGCTATTGTACCAACATTTGCAGCCGAGAAACGTTTTGATGGTGTAACATTAAAAGTCTTTGCCAACTCCCACGATCCCATGTTAAAAGCAGTAAAATGGTCAGTTCCAGTAGTGAAGGAGAAATTCGGGATTGACATTTTAATGGACGAAGCCCCTTATGGAACTCAATTTGATAAAGCCATGTCGGCATTTGTAGCCCACACTGGTCAATATGATGTCATTGTTGGTGCCCATCAATGGACAGGAGCTTGGGCAGATGGTGGTTATGTGATCCCACTGGATGATTTTATAAAGAATGATCCAGAATTTGATCCATCAATCTACGTAGAAAAAGCTTATCAAATTAATTCCGAGTGGAAAGGGAAACAATATGCCCTTCCTTTCAACATGGAAGGTCGTTTAATGTTCTACCGAAAAGACATTTTTGAGAAAGAAGGATTTAAAGTACCGACCAATCGGGAGGAATGGCTCAACATAGTTCAATCGATTAATAATAACCCAGAATACAAAGAAAAAGGAATCTGGGGAGCCGTTTACATGTATGCAACTGAACAGGGTATATCTTATCCTTTTGAGACCTATTTCCAAATGTTTGATTGGAATAGTATAAAAACTGAAAATGGTTTTTGGGATGAAAATTTCCAAATCTGTATCGATAAACCAAAAATGGTCGAAGCCTTCCAATACTGGCAAGATCGTTTAAAAGATATGCCTCCTGGAGTGGAAAGTTACAATCTCCCCGAAGCTTACCAATTCTATATCGATGGAAAAGCAGCCATGACCGAGGTCTGGCCGCTTACCCTTTATGGTATGCTTCTTGATCCGGCTAATGCAGATTTAAGAGCAAAAACCGGTACAGCTGATATAGCCATCGGTTATCCAATGTCAGGTGGATGGGGAATATTCATTTGTGCAGACTCGAAAATCCAGGAAGCTGCTTGGGAATATATTAAATTCATGACCACTGCCGAGAATGACCTCTTTTTCTTCAAGGAATTTGGTAAAGGACCAAGCGCAAAAGCAACTTATACCGATGATTCTTTAAAGGAAACCTACGGCGATTGGCTCAAAGGTCAGTCGGAAGCAATATCTAAAGCGGTTTCTTATGGAAAAATTGCTACTATGTCGGAACTCTATGGCGGAAATTTTGCAGTAATTACCAACCAGATTATGACCGGCAAGTTGCCAGCTGAAGAAGGTGTCGATAAACTGATTGAAGAACTAAAAGGTATTCTTGAAAGAGCTGGTTATCCTCAGAAATAAACCTAATTCTCCAATAAAAAAAATAGTTATGGGGAGAATAGTTGAAATTTCTCTCCATAACTATTGATTAGGGGACTGCTTATGATTGAAAAAAGGTTAAAATATTATTTGATATTACCCGCTTTTATAATTTTCCTGAGTTTAGCGATTTACCCTTTATTTTTTGCTTTGAGAGGAAGTTTTTATATATGGCGCTATGGAATGCCTGCTCAATTCGTGGGTTTAAAAAATTATATCGATCTTTTTAAATCGAGTTTTGCTTGGAATGCCTTACAAAATACCATTATATATGTTATTCTTGCTGTTTTTTTAGAGTTGATAATTGGTTTAGTATTAGCCGTTCTTATGAATCGAGAGCTTGGTTTTTTCCGTCCGGTCGTTCGAACTGCACTCACGATACCAATGTTTGTGTCACCAATAGTGGTAGGTATTATCTGGAGGATGATTTACAATCCCCATTATGGTCTATTCAACTGGCTTTTGGGTACTCAGGGTTTTGCTCCGACCGGAAATGAGTATGCTCTCTTTTTTGTTGTATTAGCTGATGTCTGGCAATGGACGCCCTTTATGTATGTTATTATTTTAGCTGCACTCCAAAGCATACCACCCGAAATTTTAGAAGCAGGTGAAATCGATGGAACAACCGGGTGGCAAAAATTCATTCATATTACCCTTCCCTCTATTTCTTATGCTATTATAATTGCCCTTACCTTGCGTTTTATGGATGCTACCAAAGCGTTAGATCTTATTTACACTTTAACTTATGGAGGTCCAGGTGGTGGAACCGAAACCATTGGATTCCTCATTTTCCGCACAGCTTTCAACGATTTAAATATTGGATCTGCAACATCATTTGCATTAATTTTTACCATCGTTATGGGAATTCTTATTACCAGGTTCCTGGGATGGTTGAATAGGAGGTTCGAAATTGTTTAAGCCTCGTAAAAAATCAAAAAAACAAATGGTTAACACTGCAATTATCTTAATTATTGCCGTTTTTACCATTTTATACCTCCTACCTATTTATTGGATGGGTATCACCTCTTTTCGGCCGGAGGCAAAATCAATGTCTTGGCCTCCCAATTTTTCTCCCACAGGTTTAGTGATGGATAATTATCGAGTTGTCTTTGAGCAAAAATCGATTTTTTGGTATATCAGAAACAGTTTAATCGCATCAATTACGTCGGTGATTATTTCACTGATTATTGGATGTGTAACGGCATTTTCTTTTGCCTTTATGCGGTGGAAGGCAAAAACCAAAACCTCTTTGCTGATCTGGATCATCAGCCTGCGAATCATGCCACCAATAGCTGCCGCCATACCTCTCTTTTTAATATTTGCCAGGCTTCGAATGATTGATACCTTTCCGGCTCTCATCCTCGCCTATACTTTTTTTAATCTCTCCTTTGTGATTTGGTTGGTTTATGGGTTCTTTAAAGAGCTACCACGGGAGATCGTCGAAGCAGGGTTGATTGATGGATGCAGCTATACCAAATTGTTTACTCGAGTGGTTATACCTCTTACTATCCCAGGGATAATGACAGTTACTTTGTTGACTTTTATTGCGTCCTGGAATGAGTTTTTGTTTGCTGTTAAGCTCACTGCTTTTAATACTCGAACCATTCCGGTTCTCATATCTGGTTTTATGATTGACCGGGGCTTGCTCTGGGGACAGGTTAGTGCAGTTGGGTTGGTTTCGATTATTCCGGTTATCATAGTCGCTCTCTTTATTCAGAGATATATTGTTTCCGGACTGACCTTCGGTGCGATTAAGTAATTTTTTAAGAAGGTTCTCATAAATTAAAAATTCTAAACACTAGGTTTGATCTCCTTATCATATTTATAGCACTTTTAATTGTTCAAGGTGGTGAAAGGACTATTTTAAAATAATAGGAATAAATGTTTATAATCTTGGGACTTGGGGAGATTTTGAATGAATTCAAAAGAAAGAATTTATGCACTTTTAAATGGACAAGCCATCGATAGAATTCCGGTAACTCCAATATTAATGGCATTTGCCGCTCGATTCATTGGAAAGACCTATCTCGAGTATTATCTCAATTATCAAGTTTTAGTTGACAGCTACCTTGCCTGTCAAAAAGAATTTAATTTCGATATGGTGATGGCCATTTCTGATCCGTTTCGTGAAACTGAAGGGTATGGCGCGGTTTTTAGCTACCCCGATAACGGTATCCCGGTAATGAAAGAACCACTCTTAAAAACCTTGGAGGATAGAGAAATCAATTCTCTTCCGGTTTTGGATCCTCATCAAGCTTCAAGAATGAAAGATCGATTATTAGCCGTTAATGCTTTTCATCAAATAATTTCAAAGGATATTCCAATTCTTGGCTGGGTGGAGGGGCCGTTTGCCGAAGCGGCTGATTTGCGAGGAGTCCAAAATTTAATGATGGATATCATTGACCAACCAGAACAAGTAGAATCCTTGCTAAAAATTGTGCTTGAAACAGAAAAAAAATTCGCTGAGGAGCAGATTAAAGCCGGAGCTGATATTATTGGGGTTGGTGATGCAGCTGCTTCGTTGCTTTCACCGAGTCTCTATAAAAAATACGTTTTACCTTTTGAACAAGAACTATTTAACTCTATTCACCAGTTAGGTGCCAAGGTGAAACTCCATATATGCGGAAATACTTCAGGACTTTTGCCTTACATGGCACAAACCGGAGCAGATATCATTGATTTGGATTTTATGGTAAGTTTAAAAGAAGCCAGGCATTATTTTGGTTCTCAAGTTTGTATATGTGGAAACGTCGATCCAATAAGCGTCATGTTAGAAGGTACTCCTGAGGATGTCCGACAAGCGAGCCTTCGCTGTATTGAAGATGCTGGTATGCCTTTTATACTAAGTGCTGGATGTGAAATTCCAGTTGCAACTCCACCGGAAAATCTGCTGGCCCTATGTCAAGCAGTATTGTGAAAGAAAAATAATTTATCTTTATCGTATCTATTAATTTGTTTAAGTCATGTAAAATAAACGCTGGAGCATCTACCTCAGGAAGATATATCTGGCATAGAAGAGGCTCCAGCCGTTTTATACCAATTATTAAATCAATAAATGAGCCACTGGCCGTTCACTTTTTTCAGAAGAAGCGATTCATCATCGACCAGAAAGGTGTTCTCAAAACAAACCCATTGGTTAAAAGGAGAGACTCCAGAACCTCCCTGAGCTGGTGCTGAAACAGCATAATCGGCTATCGGTATGGGGTAGGGAATCCAATAGATATTTTCACAAAATCCACATACTTGACGACTTTCTAATTTTACGTTTGCCCAATCGCCGTCAACCTTAATCTGTCCGGTATTTACTCCAAAGATGGGTATACTACATGTTTGACCGGTATATTCCGGTTGGGTAGTGAGAATGTTTACAATAATCTGGTATTTGAGTTCAAAATTTTGATCACTTGGGCCCCCAGGAACCAGACAGGATTTAGCTAGGTCATGATCTTGAACCAAAAGAGCATTCCCATATCGCTCAATGAGAGCTTCAATTTCTACCCGTTCATAATCTGGAACGGAAGGAACGCAGCCATTGGCAACAAAGATGAAAATTAAAATAGTAAGAATTATTAGAACTCTTTTCATTTTTCTCCTCCTGAAAAATCATTCTTCTTTTTATTAATACGATTAATTATTGTTTTCGTTATCAACATCCCTAGATAACTTAAAAGATTACATTTTCATACATTTTTAATGCATCCATGATGGTAAAATTGATATCCTTTAAACTTTCGCCATCTAACAGAAGCGAGGAAAAAATTTAAAAATTTTAGTTGTTCCTTCTTACTTGATAGGAAAAGGTTAGAATGAGAATGAAAGTGGGACGAAGGAAAACCTTTTTAAAGAAGGATAAAAAAGAATTTACTCTCATTTTCTCCAATAACCAGGGCTAACCTTATTAGACCTGGTTATTGGAGTTTATCGCTTCGATTTGTAAAATCTCGATAATTCTTCCCCACATATGGAAACCAGCTAAATCATCTCGATATTTAGCTGTAAAAGCGACTTGAAGTCCATCTTGTTGAAATTCATCGGGAAGATTGATTGGGTCATAATTCTCCTGATTATCACCGATAATTCCATAAAACCCACCTTCAAGGTCAATATAAGTAACCGTTCCATTGGTGGAAAATTGATTCGGTGAACTTCCCGGCACACATCCAGCAAAAAGAAATGAAACAACCAGAATACTTATTAAAGCAAAAAACGAAATACTTCTTTTAATCAACAACGACAGCCTCCTTTATCATATTGTCTCTTATATATACTTTGTTGAAAAGGTAAAGTTTCAAAAAAGCCTGCCGAATAAGCAATCCAATTTTAAAAGCAACAGTTGATTTGCCTGGGTAATATGATAAAATAGTCTGCGCAGAGTTTAAGAAAACCATTTATGGTGAGTGTAGCTCAATCGGTCAGAGCACTGGACTGTGGCTCCAGGGGTTGGGGGTTCGAGTCCCCTCACTCACCCCAAA
>NZ_DAOLQM010000097.1:0-4386 GCF_035418125.1 Atribacter sp.
GCACTCGCTTGGGGTGCGAGTGGTCGGCGGTTCAAATCCGCTCTCCCCGACCAAGTCTTCAGTTTTTTAAAAACCAATAACAGAACACTTCTGCTCAAGGAGGATTTATAGGTGAGCTCTCAATCACTTTTTAGCCTAAAAGATGAAGTAGCTGTTGTTACCGGAGGCGCTCAAGGTTTGGGTGAACAAATGGCTATTGGTTTAGCTGAAGCCGGTGCCCATGTGATTATAGCCGATTTAAATCTGGATAGCGCCAAGAAAGTTGCTCAATCACTAGAGAAATATGGCGCTAAAACCATGGCAGTTCACGTCGATGTGACTCAAAAACCTTTAGTTGAAAATATGGTGGATGAAATCGTCAAAAAATTTCAGAAAATCGACATCCTAGTCACTTCAGCTGGTGTAGGTCAATGGGTTCCAGCAGTTGATATGCCTGAATCCGATTGGAAGCGGGTTATGGATATTAATTTGAATGGAACATTTTTTTGCTGTCAATCAGTTGGCAAAAAAATGATTGAGAAAAAGAAGGGGAGCATCGTTACCATCTCATCCATGTCTGGTCTTATTGTGAATACTCCTCAATGCCAATCCCACTACAATACTTCTAAGGGTGGAGTGATCATGCTAACCAAATCATTGGCTTCAGAATGGGCACCTTATGGGGTTAGGGTGAATTCTATTGCACCTGGCTATATGAAGACACAATTGGTTGCCGATCTGCTCCTTGAATATCCTGAATATGCTGAAGCTTGGACCAAACTGGTTCCCTTTGGTCGTTTTGGAAAACCAGAGGAGATGAAGGGACCCTGCGTGTTCCTGGCTTCTAACGCTTCGTCGTTTGTCACCGGAAGTGTAGTGGTGATGGACGGAGGATATACTATCTGGTAAATTAAGGGAGGTGATTTATTCCAAAAAATGAAAAGAAGTTTGTTTTTGTAAAGTTGTGCAAACGTTATCAAGAAATATTTTTATAGGAGGGAAATTAATTGAAAAAAGCATTAGTATTATTCGTAAGCTTGTTAGTGTTAACTCTTTTTACCACAGCTTTTGCCGAAACTATGGTGAGTAATCCCGATTGGTGGAAAAAGGCGGGTGAACCCTATAAGGGAGTAACCATTAAAGGAATTTCAGAAAGCACTCCCCCATCGAAAGCTGCGATGGAAGTTGCCGCACCTCAGTTTGAAGAACTGACCGGAATTAAAGTGGTATTTGAAGTAACTTCTTGGGATGAAATGTACAACAAAGCCATCCAGGATATGCAGACTGGATCGGGTATTTATGATTTTGTCTATGTCGAACAGGATATCGTTTATTCATATCTCCCTCAAAACTGGTTAACTAATCTTACTCCGTTTATGAATAATCCAGCTATTACCGATCCTGGTTTTGATTTAGCTGATTTTACCAGTTTTATCGATAACTTTAAGGATGGAGAGGGGAATATTTATGGTATTCCTTTCGAAGCATTTTTAAAGTCTTACGTTTACCGAACTGATCTCTTTGGAGAGCCTGAAATTCAGGCAGCTTATAAAGCAAAATACAACAAGGATTTAGCTGTTCCAACCAATTGGGAAGACTATACCAACATCGCTAAATTCTTCACCGAATATGGGAAAGAAAAGGGCATTGAACTCTATGGTCATATAGCCCAGGCTAAAACTCATCCCTGTGTTGCCTATGAAATATGCGAGACGATTTGGCCAGCGATGGGAATTTATAACTGGGGGATCAACCTGGAGAATATGCGAGCAACCAAGGCCAATGGTGGTTTAGTTGATAGCGATGAAGCCAAGGCCGCCTTTAAGTGGTATGTAGATATGCTGCAGTGGGCACCTCCTGGAGTTAAAACCTATACCTGGGATGAAACTGCTGCAACCTTTGGTGCTGGTAAGGTAGCCCAAGGGATTATCTACCTTGAAAATCTCGGTTGGTGGTCAGATCCAGCCCAGTCTGAAGTGGCTGGAAAAATTAGTGTTGCATTGCCGCCAGTCACCGAAAAAGCTTTAGCCGATGCCAAATCAGGTGCAGGCTATATTGGATACTATGATGGTGGAGCATTAGGTATCCCTCATAGCTCAAAGAATAAAGAAGCAGCTTGGTTGTTTGCTCAGTGGGTTGCTCGGAAAGAGTGGCAGGGTGAATTCGCTAAGCTGGGAACCAGAGTAGTGAGAAATTCAACTTTTGAAGATCCAATTGTCATAGAATTGGATCCACAGATGGGTAATTATTTCACCTTCCTCAAAGAACAAGGTCCACTCTTCAGGGGTGCTCCTGCGCTGCCAATGCATAGACCGCTAAATGACCTTTACCTCAAATGGGTATCCAAAGCAGTAGCTGGAGAAATTTCTCCTGATGAAGCGCTCGATAATTTAGCCAAAGAAACCGACGAGCTCATGGAAGAACTGGGTTACTAATAGCGGAGGATCAATTGAGAGGAAAACAGAAACAGGTGTGGGGTCTTTTGACCCCCACCCTCATTTTATTGATTTTTCTCGGAGTCGTCCCAATAATTTATATTTTGTATTTGAGTGTTTATAAATATAATGTGTTTTCTAAGGTAGGAATGGTTTATACCGGTTTTAATAATTTTCGAAAACTGGTATTTGATCCGGATTTTTTAAAGTCCTTACGACTGGGGCTTACCTACGTTATCCTCTGTGTAGCCATTGAACTTCCTCTTGGTTTAGCTTTTGCCAATCTTCTCACTTATGAATATAAAGGGAAGGGAATATTTCGAACTATCATGACTCTTCCTTTGGCTATGGCTCCTATAAGTATTGGAGCGATATGGGTGCTTATGACCAATCCCGACTTTGGTCCCTTAGCCGTTTATTTGCGAAATATTGGCATTGATTTTAATATCGGTAACAATGCCAATCAAGCTTTTATAGCTACGATATTGATGGATATCTGGCATTGGACTCCTTTTGTTACTCTTACCTTTATGGCAGGTTTATCGTCCCTTCCCAAGCAACCTTTTGAGGCAGCATTGGTTGATGGGGCTTCAAAATCGCAAACTCTCCGTTATATTACCTTACCCCTATTACGCCCAGTTCTTTTTACTACTCTCTTTATCAGGATTATGGATACTTTCCGAGTTTTCGATGAAGTATGGATGCTTACCAGCGGCGGACCAGGGACTGCAACTCGCTATGTCAGCATCCATGTGGTTCGTGAAGTTCTCCAATCAATGAATTACGGCTATAGCTCAGCAATGTCACTTTTTTTGCTTTATTTAACCATTGTGGTTTGTTGGCTCCTTATAACCTTTATTAATGTTTCACAGGAGAGTGGCTAAATGAAAGCATCAACCAAGAAAACCACCCGACTTTTTTTCATATATTTGATTTCTATTTTGATAGCCATTGCAACACTTTTCCCGATTTATTGGCTTTTTGTGGTATCAGCTCGTACCAAAGTGGAAATATTCGCTGGCCCTAAGCTTTTCCAAACCAGTTTTTATGCGGTTAATTACATTAGGCCTTTTTTGCATGATGTTTTTGGGAAATATCTACTCAATTCCCTCATAATCGCCAGTGGGAATACCCTTTTAGTGGTAACCTTTGCGGTCCTTTCCACTTACGCTTTTTCCCGGTTTCGAGTTCCAGGATCGAGCAATATTTTTTTCTGGACGATTACCAACCGAATGGCCCCTCCGGCAGTTTTTATTGTGCCCTATTTTTTAATATTTACCCGTTTGGGTTTGAGAGATACCCAAATTGGTATTATTCTTCTTTATTGTATTTTTAATCTTCCTTTTGCTATTTGGCTTTTAAAGGGGATGATGGACGCAATACCCCGGGAAATGGATGAAGCAGCCTATATTGATGGTTGTACCTTCTGGGGGGTTTTAACTAAAGTGATACTCCCCCTGGCTCGTCCAGGAATAATGACAACTGCAATTCTGACCTGGATATTTGCTTGGAATGAATATCTATTTGCATCAATTCTTACCAGTGTGAATGCTCGAACGATTACAACTGGTTTGGCTTCTTTTGTTACAGTTATTGGGACCAACTGGGGAGAAATGGCAGCGGTTTCTATGGTTTGTTTGATTCCTGCCGTCATTTTCATTGGAATTGCTCAAAGGCATATAGTTGCTGGTCTAACTTTTGGTGCGGTTAAGGATTAGGTGGAAAAATATGAGAATATTCCCTTTTAAAACCAACTTATGGGATCGAGTATTTTTAAGTATTGTTATTATGTTTGCCGTTCATTTATTCTGGGTTCGTTTTATTGAAACCTATGCTCCTTTATCAATTGCAACAGTGGGAACACTGGTATTTACGGCTTTTGTGATAATTTTTGGGTAGATCAGAATCGATCCTCATGCCACTTTCATGGCACCAGATGAGGATGAAAATAGTTATCTGAATCCTTCATTGC
>NZ_DAOLQM010000097.1:4486-7433 GCF_035418125.1 Atribacter sp.
TAAAAGATGAGATCCTCACGCGGGAAAGCACCGCTCAGGATGACGTCTTTTTTAAAATCTTTGGAAGGGGCTTGATTTATCAAGCTTATAGATGAATTTTTAGAATTGAGGAAGGGAAGATGAATACAAAAAAAGGGAGGTTATTTGACCTCCCTTTTTTTTTGGTTATAAAATTTATTCCTGAAAATGAAATTAAGCGTTGTGCCAATAGGTATCAAAACCCAGATATTTATCAAAAGCTTCATACAAAATGTTAGCAGAATGAGCTAGGTTGATGGCGGCATGATGCTCAAAGCCGTTTTCACAGAGAAACGCCAAGAGGTCTTGCAGATCTTCGATTTCGACAACACCAATTCCTCCAAAGGTGGGGAACTTGTCAGCGGTAATGTTTCCTTCGGCAAGGTAACCAGTAATGGAACCGGTGATATCATCAGTAGCAAGGCGGGCAATGGTAACTGGCCCAGACGGAATAGTACCATAGCAGGTTCCATAGGCTTGCTCTTTTGATACTGCAGAAGTGGAGATTATATCACCGAATCCCATGCGAAAATCTTCTAAGCAGGATTTAGGATAATTACTGCAGTGGAATAGAATGGCTTTGTCGGGGTCATCATCAACATTATTATTCCAGTCAACCAAGGCTGATGGCTTTTGAGAAGCAAGTTGAAGAGCATACATTGCCAGTCCTCCAGTTAAATCGACTTCACAGGCGGCTGGAATCAAATTATCGCTGAACATGCTCATCACCGCACAAGGCATGATTCCAAAATTTTCTTGGATAGAGGACCAGCATTGAAAAGCAAAAAGTTTTACACCGGTTTCTTTGATCCATTCGTTTACGACTAACCAAAGCTTAGCCATTTTGACCAGTGGAGCATCAGGAATTCCTGAAGTGTTGATGTAATTGTGGATGTCTTTTACTTTGTTAGCCACTTTTTTATCGGAATCTTTAAGTTTCTCAACTCGAGCTAAAACTTCTGAAAGGTCGATAACTTCAACCGAAATGCCAGAACTCTCAAGTATTTTTTCTGAATAGCGAACAGTATTAAAAGCGTTTGGCCGAGCTCCTATGGCACCTGCTTTTAAATTCTTGAAACCACTAACTATTCTCGATACCCCAGCAAAAGCGGCAATATCTTCTTTAAAAATTACCGAATCCGGACTCTCAGTGTGCTCGCTGGTAAGGGTAAAAGGAATATCGTACTGTCTTAAATTATTGCAGATTGATAACTTTCCGCAGAAACTGTCTCGACGGCTTTTGACATCAAGAGCTGAGGTTTTGTCGGGGAAAGCATGGATTAATACCGGAACATTCAATCCAGAATGACGAATAGCGTCGGCAATGGCCTTTTCTTCACCGAAATTTGGTAGGGTAACGACAATACCCGATATTTTTTTCCGGTTTTCATCAAAGAGAGCAGCGCATTTCTGGGCATCTTCCCAGGTTTGAACCGCACCATGCTTGGTATCTTCGGGTGAAAGGACAACAACATCATAACCCCATTTTTTAAGCTGAGATAGGATGATTTCCCGGCCTTCTTTGACTAACCATTCAGGAAAAAATCCTCGGCTTCCAACGACTAGCCCTAATGTTTGCTTCATACTATAAACCCCCTTTTTACATTATAATAATGATTGTGATTAATTTTTAATATTATTATCATTAATACTATCACATTTTTCTATATAGTCATGATGGGAGGTTGGTTTTTTATGTTTAAATTGAGGCTTTTTTTGATTATCATCTTATTTATTTTCCTTATAGTGGGCTTTTCTTCGGCAAAAGAAAAAATTAATATTCAAGGTTCAACAACCGTACTCCCCATTATACAAATTATGGCTGAGGAGTTTATGAATGATTACCCGGAATATGAAGTTACTATCAGTGGTGGAGGATCGGGAGTAGGAATTGCAGCACTTATTGATCAAATTGCTGATATTGCCATGTCCTCTCGGGAAATAAAAGAAAATGAATTGCAAAAAGCCCGCGAAAAGGGTTTAGATGTCCAAGAATATACCATTGCATATGATGCTATCGCCGTCATTGTTCATGCAAAGAACGACCCTATTGACCGGCTGGATAGCAAAACAATTAAAAAAATTTACACCGGTTTTGTTCATAATTGGAAGGATTTGGGAGGGTATGATCGACCTTTAGTAGCCATCTCCCGGGATACCAATTCCGGGACTTTTGAAATCTTCAACGATCATATTTTAGAGGACGAGGAAATGGCACCTCAAGTTTTAAGATTAACTTCGAATCGGCCTATACTTGATGAAGTGTCCAGGAATTTAAATGCTATCGGTTACGTTGGTTTTGGTTATCTTACTCCCCAGGTAAAAGTTTTAGCTTTGGATGATGTTGAACCAACCCAGGAAAATGTTATTCGTGGGAACTATCCTTTGAGCAGAGAGCTTTTCCTTTACACTGCAACCGTTCCCGACGAGCTCTCTCTAAAATTTATTAATTATGTTTTTAGTGATAAAGGGCAGAGGATTGTCAAAGAAGAAGGCTTTATTCCTATACAATAGGAACCTAATTAATTATAACTATGAAAAAGAATACATCCTAAGATAGAATTTATAGATTCAGATGAGAATGAATATTCTACTCTTTTATCCTATCTCTCTTCCATGGTGGGGTGAAGGAAAATGTTTGAAATGCTTAGAGAATTCCTTCTCTTTTGATTGGAATAGGCTAGGGGTTTTGTGATTTTTAACTCAATACCGATTACTGACTGCAAGAATAAATGATATGGAGCGTGTTTTGTCAACGTGATAGCTAGTTTAAATTTTCTTTCTATCATTATTACTCTTTTTTTTGTCTCTTTCATTATCGGTTTTTTTATTTATGAACTGGTTAAAAAAAGAAGAGAAGCATTACAGGTTTTACAAAACAAATTGGGGTTGGGAAAAAACTACCAAAATTACCAAGACCTAACTTTGG
>NZ_DAOLQM010000098.1:0-7414 GCF_035418125.1 Atribacter sp.
ATCATCCGGCCAAAATAGTTTTGGAATTTTTCCTGGTAAATTTCTCGGGGCGAATAACAAATAACTGCCCCAGCATAACTCAAATTACCTGTCGCTGTTACCTCAATTCTAAGGACCGCAGTCTCAACGTGAATGAACATCTCTCTCCCTTGAATATATCCTTGTAAATCAGCTTTATAAAAGGTTGGATAGACTCCAATGGCTTGGCTGGGAACTGATCCTGATTCCTGCTTCAATAAGGAAAGATTGGTAAACTTCTGGTAAAGTCCTTGAGAGATATAATTAAAAAAATCATATCCATCCATCCAGCTCCCCTGCCAGGCGGGTAAAACCAGAAAAGAAACCAAACCAGATGGATCTTCATTGATGGTAATGATCCGGTTATACACATCAGCTTGAGCTTTCCAATTCAATGGATAATCAACATCTAACCCCAAAAGCAGTTTATCACCGGTTCCAAATTCTTTATAAGCATTAAACTTACCCCAGGCGATTTGCGGTTTTATTTCAACTGGTTGAGGTGTTTGCACCACCTGAGGCGTGGGAATAAGAGGCCCAATTTGGGTCGGTGCTGGAGGAGAAATGGTCGGGAAAATACCAGTTATCGTGGGTTGGGGTACTTGGCTTTGAAAAGGCAAAATAGGAGTCGGGCTTGGGCTTGGTAAATCTAACGACGGAAATTGTATGGTATTTTCTGCTGAAGAAAAAGCAATCAGCCACGGGTTTCCAATGAAAAATAAGCAAAGAATGAAAAGAAAATACTCTTTGACTTTCATTTAAATCTCCCCTCTTCATATCAGAATATGAATTTATTGATTAATTTTATTAAGTAGCTTTTCAGCCAGTGATTGATCGATTTTCTTTAAAATTTCATATTGTTTTGTAGCTGAGGCTTTATCACCCATCTGAAGATAAGTAATACCTAAATAATAATTAGGGGTTGCAGCCTCTGGATTAATATTAACGGCTTTTTGTAATATCTCCACTGCTTCTTGGTTTCGATCGAGATAATAATAAACATAACCAAGGTCATTATAGGCATAGATATAATCGGGTTTGATGTGAATAGCTTCTTGGTAAGCTTTGATGGCGTTTTCATACTGTTCAAGGCCTTCATAAGCAAGGCCAAGATTATAATGGGCATAATGATTTTCAGGATTGAGCTCAATCGATTTCTGAAGGGATTCAAGAGCTTCCTGGTATTTTTCCATTAAATTGTAGACACGACCAAGACTGTTGTAAGTGTCATAATCATCAGGTTTAATGCGGTTGGATTCTTGAAATGCCTGAATAGCGTTTTCATATTGTTCAAGATCTTCATAGGCCAGGCCAAGATTATAATGAATATTAGGATTATCAGGTTTTAGTTCCAAAGATTTTTTATACTCTTCTATGGCTTTTTCGGATTGATCCTGTTTATAGTAAAGAACTCCCAGATTGGTGTGGGCATTGATATAGTCAGGCTTAATAGATATAGCTTCCTGATAGGCATGAATAGCATCATCATGTTGTTTTAGATTTTCATAACAGAGACCGAGATTGTAATAATTGTTAGGATTGGTTGATTCTAAAACCAGAGATTTTTTATAGCTATCAAGGGCATTTTGATATTGGCTCAGGTCAAAAAAAAGATTTCCAAGATTATTGTAAGCATTCACATAATCGGGCTTAATAGATATAGCTTCCTGATAGGCATGAATAGCATCATCATATTGTTTTAGATTTTCATAGGATAAACCCAGGGTATTGAGAATAGCTGGATCGCTAGGTTCTAATTCAAGGGATTTTTTTAAAGCATCCACAGCTTTTTGGTATTGTTCCTGGTCAAAGTATAGATATCCAATGTTGGCATGAGCTTTGATGTAATCTGGCTTGATGCGAATGGCTTCCTGATAAGCTTGTAGTGCTTCATTGTATTGTCCCAGTTTTTCATAGGAAAAACCAAGATTATTGAATATGACTGGGTCACTGGGTTTTAATTCAGAAGCTTTTTTAAAGGCATCCACGGCTTTTTGATACTGTTCCTGGTCAAAGTGTACAAACCCCATGTTGCTATAGGCATCAACATAATTTGGATCCAATTCAACAGCTTTTTGGTAAGCAACCAGCGCTTCATCTAAACGAGCGAGGTTTTCGTAGGCAAAGCCCACGAGATTATAAGCCGTCGAATATTCTTTTTTTGGAAGGAGTTTGTCGGATAATTGATCGATTACTTCTTGATAAAGCTTTAATTGAATATAACAATACGCCAGTTGACCATAGGCAAAACCAAAATCGGGTTGAAGAGCAATTGACTGTTTTAAAAGATCTATGGCTTTCTGGAAGTCACCTTTTTCAATATGAACAGCAGCTTCAATTGATAAGTCATCCGAGCTAATTTGAGGAGAAGTGGTGGGTTGTAACGATTCAGTTGGTTGAGTTGTTACCGTAATTTGAGAGGTAGGTGTTGGTTGAGCTAATGGAGAAAACGAAGGTAAAGTCTCTTCTTTTTTCCAGGTTAGATTTTTAAAGAGAGATAAAAGCCAAGTTTGAGCAGATTGATAATTGTCAGCAGGCAACCATACCGATATAACTACTAAGGTGCCTTCATAAACCGCCAAAAGCTCAGCACGTTTTTGATTCTGGGCTAAATAAGAATAAAGAGTAAGCTTAGCCGGGCTCCCTTGGACACCAAATTGGCTGGTTCCATGAACTTGGTATTCCATCGTCTCAACCCGCCGATCATATTCTTTGAGATAGTCTTGATATTTTTCTGGAGTTGAAAAACTGGCAATCATGACCTGACCACTATCAGGTGTACTGCCTACCATCCCATCGGCTTCAGGAAGGAATCGATAAGGTTGGTTGAAGTAAAAATCTTTTTCAAAAGCATAGAGGAAATGAACTCCATCGGGAAGTTTGAAAGAAAATTTTTGATCCGGATCAGAATAAGAACC
Source organism: Atribacter sp. (assembly GCF_035418125.1). Lineage (NCBI taxonomy): Bacteria > Pseudomonadati > Atribacterota > Atribacteria > Atribacterales > Atribacteraceae > Atribacter > Atribacter sp. The sequence goes on from NZ_DAOLQM010000098.1 coordinate 2,937, forward strand.
ATCAATTATTGGTGTTTTCCCTTCCCAATTTATTCCTTTAAAAAGCCCTAATAACCAGGAGCTGGAAGGTTGATAAGCTGCAATTGGAAGATTAATAACCACTAATGCAACATCAATTTCCTGATAGGTTGTAACAATGGTGAGGAGCTCATCCTGTTCAGTTTTTCTCGAGTAAATTCTGATATTCCCGGTTTTACCGTTAGAGGTAATCGAACTTTCTCCCCGTAAAGCCATATCTTTTATATGCTGAGAGAGGTAAAGCTGCAAGTCTTGGGAAGATGGGAAACTACGTACTTCTAAATAGGCTTTTTCATTGGGGGTGCGGTAGTTTGCACCAATCATACCCCTATCTGCTACATAAGTCGAAAAAACAAACCCAGTTGGGAAATTAAGAGTGAATTTTCCTGACGGATCGGCATAAACCATAGAAGGAAGAGCTTGGGTTGGAACAGGAGTAGGGGTGATCTCCGGCGTTATTATTCCTGTAGGCAATGGAGTGGTAGTTATTTCAACATTAGGTGAAGGTGCAGTTTCTATATCGGGCGAAACCATTGGCTGTGCAATCTCTACTCCACTCATTTCAGCCAATTGTCGTAATATCTCAGTTCCTTTAAATCTTTCTAACTCCAGAGCATAATCAATTGCCTTTTTCCCCTCCTCGCTGATGACGGAGACATCGGCCCCCGAATCGAGTAATAATTTAGTAATATTAATATTGGAATTCATACTTATAGCCCCCATCAAGGGCGTCACATTCTTGGGTCCAATTTGATTAATATCAACTCCATTCTGAATTAGGGTGTGAATCACATCCTCATTTCTGTTTAGCATTGCTGCATATAGAATAGCTGTAAATCCATTCTTATCTTTTATGCTAACATCTGCTCCATGATCGATTAAAACTTGGATAACCTCCCCGCCATTGGTATCATTATTCTTGGCCGCCCAAATGAGCGGAGTGAAACCATATTCCGATTCGGTATCATTAATATACTCTTTGGCTCCGTTATCCAGTAAATATTTCACCAAGCTGCTCTCACTGGATTCAGCAGCCAGCATAAGAGCATTAATGCCCGACCAGCTTGTCACATTTACATTTGCACCAGCTCCGACCAAAAGAGTGACAATCTCTTGCCCTGATTCATTGAGCATCGCACTCATTAAAGGAGTCCACCCCAGCTCTTCATCTTGGCAGTTGATATCGGCACCATTCTTAATCGCTTCTTGAACTTCTTCGGGTGTTCCATACTCACAGGTAAACTGAAAATCATAACACGATAAACTATCGTTTACATCGGCTTGACGACTTTCATCATGAGTGGGAACTGAAGATGCCTTCTCTTCGGTTAGATCGGCTTCATTTATTGGAGAAGAAGGAGTTTGAGCCATACTAAAGGTCGATTGAGAACTAAGAACAAAAAAAATAACGAAAATCCAGATAACCAAGAGTTTCATTTTCATAGATATCCCTCTTTTTTGTTAGTTAGTTTAAATTAAAATACTTTATAGCAACTGTTTGACTTATAAAAGAATAATGCGTGGAAAGCTGAGGGTTTTATGGGGAAAAGTCATGTATTAAATATAAATTTATCAAAAGATTCCTTTGCTGGTTTCCCCTCTTTTTTATTATATCTCAAATTTAAAAAGGTGACGATAGAAGTCACTTACTTTTTAAAAACCAGAACTTGATTTTAAAAATATTTTTTAAATTTACTCTTTTACCCCTTGACAGATTCTCATGCCAGGTTGTGTCAAGAAATTACAATGTAAATACATTTTCACTAGTCCGTCATTCTGGGGAGCATATTGTGCGTCGTGAGAATCTCATCTTTTATACATTTTTCTTTATCGGATCTCGGGATAACCATTCAAAATAGAAAGTTACCCTCCCCGCCGCGCAGCGATATCCCTCCTAGGAGAGGAATTATTAAATATATTCCACCATTGAGGGGGGATTAAATGGGGGGTGTGCATTTCTCATTTTTTGTTTGATCACTTTTCACTGTTTCCAGTATTTTCAGGATAGATCCTCATACTGCCTAGCAGCACCAGGTGAGGATGAAAACCCAAGAATTGGGCACAATGAATTACACCCCTACATTTTTAAAATATTCTTTGGAAAGAGCTTGATTTATCAAGCCCGTGGGTTTTCAGGAGAGAAAGAAGGGTTTGTAATTTAAGCATGTTTATTATTATATTTAGTAAATAGGCCAATTAAAAAATTTTTATAAATACCTGTAACAAATTTTTTAAAAAAATGATATAGTTACTCAGTCAAAGCACACGTTAAAAAGTGCTAATACAATTAAAGGGGTAATTAAAATGACAGCAAAAAGACTTGTCCTTGTCAGCTTTGTAGTTGCTTTATCGCTTTCGCTCCTCTCGGGTATTGCTCTCGCTCAAACTACCAACTATGTGAATGCCATGGATACTGCCAAAATGGCAGATGAACTTAGTACTTTTGTAGCCGCCGTTGAAGCTGCTGGTCTTGGCGACAAGCTGAACAATGGCCAATACACAATTTTTGCACCAACCAACGAAGCTTTTGCCAATCTTCCCGAAGGAAAACTTGATCGGCTATTGTTGCCTGAGAATAAGCAGAAATTAATCGAAATTTTAACTTATCACGTTATACCAGTTCGTCTTTCTGTCGACGATTTCCGTGAAGGAAAATCCTATAAAACATTGAATGGTCATCTACTGAATGTTCTTTTTACCAATCCACCAATTTTAGTTAATAAAAAGATTAGTGTCATTACCTCTTTAGCTGCTTCCAATGCGATTATCTATTTTGTCGATATGGTTATTCTTCCTCCTGAAGGGAAACCAGCCAATTAATTGAATCTCAAATTATTTATTCCTAAAAGCCCTTTACTAATTCATTGGTAAAGGGCTTTTTTATTTAATCTTTAATTATAACCATATGGTCAATGATTTTATCTACTTCTAATCGGTATTGGTCAAAATACTGAGATTGATGGCTGAATGTTGTTATATAGACATTATCCTCAATTAAACACCATACCATGAGATATTTTTGAGTATCTTTCCCCAGCGGCAAAGCATATACCAGCTTATAAGCGGGAGCATTGGAAAATGTTATATAATCATCCTCAATTAATTCGGCACCCATTTCTTGTAATGTTTCTCGATTTTGTGAAATAAACTCAGATAAATTCATTTTTTCGTTAAAGAGCGGTGAATAACGGTAAGTAAACATCCCAACTCCATCGGGCAAGACTAAAATTACTCCTCTCTCTTGCGAAGTGTAATTCGTCCAGCTTTCAGGATACACGAATGATATTTCAAATAGCTCATCATAGAAGTCGGTCCAGCCCTCAAACAAATTTTGATTTTCTGCAGCAGAAAATCTATTTGGGAAATATACCATTATTAAAAGAAAAAGAAGAATAATGAAAACCATTTTTTTTATCATTGGCATACTCCATTTCTTTAAACAAAAAATTTTAAAGAATAATCTTTTTAAGACAGCTTGATTAGAGGCTGGATCGTATGGTAATAATATCGGCATCTTCAACATTTTCATCTTTTCCAGCTAACTTCCACAGTCCAGCTTGTTTAACCTTTTCTTCAGTTTCCAAGCGAATGAGATCAGAAAATTTCATAACTTCTGCTTTAATAAATCCTCGAGCTAAATCGGTGTGGATTTTTGCTGCAGCTGTTTTCATAGTTGCTCCTCGTTCTATGGTCCAAGAACGTACTTCATCTTTCCCAACGGTAAAAAATGAAATATAACCGATATGATCAAAAACAACTTGTGCTAACCGCTGGATTCCAGCTTTCTGAATACCTAATTCAGCCATAAATTCTTTTCTTGCTTCTTCATCAAGTTCAACCAATTCCGATTCGATTTTTCCTGATATAATCAAATAGGCAAAGTTTTGTTTGGTACATTCATCCAAGATTAATTGTTTTCCTGGAAAGTCATCTGCTAACAATTGTTCGTCATCGACATTCACAACCGTTATAATTGGTTTTAAGGTAAAACAAGCCAGAGATCCTAATACTTTTTTATCTTCGTTGGTCAATTGAAGACGAGAAGCAAAATTTCCATCCTCCAACTCCTTTTGAATCAAACCTAATAACACCTCTTCTCTTTCTTCTTCGGGAGTGGGTTTTTTCTTTCTCTTTTGCTCTTGCAGACGAAGAATTCGATTTTCGACGACTTCCATGTCCCTTATAATAAGCTCGGTTCGAAGAGCTTCTAATTGTTGTCGAGGCGTTTCGTTACCTAATGGGAAAGGAACTTGGTCGTTTCGAAAAGCTCTGATTACCAATAAGAGTGCATCAACATTTTGAATCATTTGAAATATTTTGTTTTTTTCCTTTTTATCTGCAGTCATGTCAAAGCTGGGAATATCAACAAAATCTAAAGTGGCATAAACTACCCGGAGTGGATTATATATTTTTGCCAAGGTATCTAATCTCTCATCTTTAATTCGAGAAATTTTTTCATC
>NZ_DAOLQM010000099.1:0-3916 GCF_035418125.1 Atribacter sp.
CAGAAAAACCTTGCTTAGATTATTTTTCATCGCTATATCCTCCAGATATTTTTTGCTCACTCATACAAATTCTCTTCCAAGCAGGTGTGGGAAAAATCTTTGACTTATTTTATTACATTTTTCGGAGTAGGAGAAGGTTGAGATGAGTTATAGGAGAAGAAATAACCAACAAATTAAAAAAGATGAGACCCTTATGCCCCCCTACAGAGGGGAATAGAAAAATTGAAAATTAAAATCATTCCTATAAAATTCCCCTCCAACGGAGGGATTTCACGCATTAATGGGGGTGGGTCTGATTTATCAAATTTGTTTTTTTGTAGAATTAACCTCATATAATTGAATAGTACCCTATGATAACCAGAACTAAAAATCAGCATACCATAGCATTTCACTACCTGGAATAATAGCCGGCGCAGTAAATTTTCATCCCTCCAGAATATTAAATTTTCTGTGGTTGGTTTGATAAATCAATCCCAGTGTTTTTTTAAACAAAATTAATCTCGGTTAGGTTTTTTGTTAATCAATCATTTTTATTTCACTCTTGATAAAGGGATATCTTTTCCACTTTGATGTAACACAGCTTCTGTGAATTCACCTTTTTCGTTGGTAATAAAGGTGAGGGTAGCGCCAACTTCTTGAATAAAAAACTGAGTTTCGGTTTGAGGTAAAAGTTGAATAATAGGTTGACCTTGCACTTGAATAAAAAGGAACTGGTCTTTTCGAGTAATCTCTGCGAATAATCCCGGCTGAATTTCGTATTTTCCGGTATATTTATCTAAAATTTCTGCTTCTAATTCGATATAAGATTTTTCAACAGGGATGTCATAAGGCTCACCAAACGCAATGGCTGACAGGTCTTTGGCAATCAGACTAGATTGGGCATGGCTGAAATTGCTTAATACGATAACTGTTACTTGGTCGTCAACAAATCGGGAGATATGGGTCGCAAAACCATTGATAGAACCGTCGTGAGCAATCACCTTCCGGCCAAAAGCCTTAGTAATAATCCAACCATAGCCGTAGTTACTCAAAAAAGGAGTAAACATCTTATCGCGTGAAGCTTTAGATAATATAGTATCTCCATACAGTCCTTGGTCCCAAAGATACATGTCTTCAACAGTGGAATACATTGCTCCCGCTGCATGAGGTATGGAGGTATCAATGTAGGGGGTATTGATTAATCCTTCTGATGATGGGTCATATCCTGAGGCCCGGTTGGGGAGTATTTTTTCTGGATGATCGTACCCGGTATGCTCCATATGTAAAGGCTTGAGTATATTTTCCTGGAGATAATTTTCAAATGACTGACCAGAAACTTTTTCAAGAATAAATCCCAGTAAGACATAGTTGGAGTTACTATAGGCAAACTTCTCTCCGGGTTGGAATTCAAGCGGAAGATTTTTAAACCGGTCAATGGTTTTTTCAGGAGGGGAAGGGATCATCATCGTCGATATATAATCGGGAAAATTGGTAAAATTCGGAATACCTGAAGTATGAGTTAATAAATGGTGAATGGTTATGATGTTGCCCTGAGGATAGTCGGGGATATATTTTTGAAGCTGATCGTTGAGGCTTAGGAGCCCCTTTTCTTCCAATTGCATGATACAAGCGGCACAAAATTGCTTGGTTACCGAACCCAGACGAAAGATGGTCTCAGATGAATTGGGGATTTGCCACTCAAAGTTCGCCGTTCCATATCCTTTTTTAACCATGACTTCGCCTTTTTGAGCGACTAAAATTGAACCATTAAATCTACCGGTTTTGACAGTTGCATTCATATACTCATCGATAGCTGCTTGAAGGTTATTCACTTCAGCTCCTAAAACTGGAGGAATAAAAACCAACCAAATGAGTAAGATCCAAGCAATAGATAGCAGTCCGCTTCTTAAACCAATTGCTTTCATAAATAACACCTTCTTTTTTTATTTTTGGTTCTAAAAAAAATAAAAAAAAGGATTGAATAGATACATAAAAATAACGACCTATCTATATAAATCGGCTATTTTAACAAATACCTTAAAAAATGATTCTTTTTTCAACATTTTCTATTATTTTAAATAAAATCCTTAGACCTAAAAAACCAACCAAGGATTAAGGATAAAAAAAGCATTTTTTTGATAGCCAAATTTCTTTTGCTGACTCATTATCTTGTCTAAAAACAGGAAAAGTTAAAAAATTAGTCCAAAATTAAAGGTAGAAGAATTCTAAAACTTGACCGATTCGGTTTCAATAAGATATCTTGATGATAAGATCAGGGTAATTTTAAAATTTGGAGAAGTCGTTCACTTTGAAAAAAATGCATTTGCATCAATTTCAATCAAAACCAAATAACGAGAACCATCCTTATCCGTTGATTGAAATTACTGCGGAATTTGAGAAGGCATTAAATCTTTTAGAAAATTCCTCATCCCACCTTTTTATTACTGGAAAAGCCGGTACCGGGAAATCGACTTTACTTGAGTTATTTCGAAATAACACCTCAAAGCAAGTGGTGGTTTTAGCTCCTACCGGTGTCGCCGCTTTAAATGTTAAAGGACAAACGATCCATTCTTTTTTTCGATTTAGACCGGATATTACTCTGGATAAAGTCGAAAAACTACAAAGCGATTTAATTGATATCTACCAGCAGGTTGACACAATTATTATTGATGAGATCTCAATGGTGAGAGCCGACCTTTTAGACTGCGTAGACCGATTTTTACGGCTTAATTGCAAGAAAAAGGAAAAGCCCTTTGGTGGAAAGCAAATGGTTTTCATTGGAGACCTTTATCAGCTTCCTCCGGTGATCAAAAGAGGTGAAAAGGATATTTTTAAAAACAAATATAAAACCGGATATTTTTTCTCAGCTCAAGCCATTAATGACCTTCCCCTGACATTAATCGAACTGGATAAGATTTTTCGTCAGAAAGATGAAAAATTCATTGAAATTCTCAATGCCATACGAAATGGGACGGTTAACGATGGACATTTAAATACTCTTAATACTAGATTCAATCCGGATTATGAACCAAGCTCGGACGACTTTTGCATATCCCTCACCACCCGTAATAGTACGGCAAATAAAATCAATCAGGAACAACTGGAAAAAATTTCCGGCACTCTCTATTGTTACGATTCACTAATCGAAGGTAATTTTGAATTTCAGAATTTTCCCACCGAGGAGATTATTGGTTTAAAAGAAGGAGCTCAGGTGATGCTTTTAAATAACGATCCCTTTGGTCGTTGGGTGAATGGAAGTGTTGGGAAGGTTGTCCAATGTAATCAAGCCAAAGAAAATGAGTCATCCTCAGTGATTGTTGAATTAACCGATGGAGATCTAGTTAAAGTAGAACCTTACACCTGGGAGATCTTCGAATACCAGTATGATGAAGGAGATTCATTGATTAAAACCCAAACACTGGGTTCTTTCACCCAGCTTCCTTTGCGGCTGGCTTGGGCGATTACCATCCATAAAAGCCAGGGGAAGACTTTTGATCGGATTGTTCTGGATCTTGAGAGAGGGGCTTTTTCACCCGGACAGGTTTATGTGGCTTTGAGCCGGTGCACCTCGCTTACAGGTATTGTGCTCAAACAACCTATTCAGAAAAAACACATCTTTGCCGACTGGAAAGTTGCAGATTTCCTCACCCGTTTTCAATACCAGCTATCTGATGAAAAGATGCCATTAGAAGAAAAGCTGCGTTTTCTTCAAGAAGCTATTGAAGCCAAAAAAAAATTGGAAATTATTTATCTCAAAACCAACGATGAAAAATCAAAACGGATAATCGAACCATTTTATTTGGGCGAACTCGATTACCAGGGGAAAAAGTTTTTCGGGCTCGAAGCCTATTGTTTTAAAAGAAAAGAGCTGAGACATTTCCGAGTCGATCGAATTCTTGAGATGAAAGAAGTCGAATAATACTCATTTCAATTTTCA
>NZ_DAOLQM010000099.1:4016-7196 GCF_035418125.1 Atribacter sp.
TTTTCAACATCTGCTTTCTCAAGCTTATCAACCATTTTCGAAGAAGCCTTAACTATTTCCTGGCTTAACTGGTTTATATCTTTATTGATTTTTCGAATGTGACGGTTGATAAGGACAAGGAAAAATAAAGGAAGGGATATGAGTGTGATGTATAAAAAAAGGGTATACAAGTTAAGATTATTTTCTATTATTAAAGAAAATGAGGCCAAAATTAGTGCGTTAGGTAAACCTACAAAGGTTGAAGGGATTATAAAACCCCCTCCTATTAAAGACTTTTATATTATTGAATAATCATGAAAATTATTCATAGGTAATTAATATCATATTCAAAGAAAAAATTCTACATTCTAAATGAGGTCAATGGTGATATTTTTGGTCTTCAAACCCATTGATTATTACTTTTAATTGACCACACTAATAAACAAATATTTATGATTATTTTTCCAAAGTTAAAATTTTTTTAAGATAAAAAGATCTTATTGGTTGCTTCCTAAATTAAAAAAATAAAAACTGTAACGAGGGAAAAAGAAGGAGTTATCAGGAATATTCAGAGACCGGGAAGAGAAATGGCTTTTTAATAATAGTCATTATCTATTATTTTTTATATAATAAATATTATGAGATAATAAAAATCATTGAATTAAATATAATAATGATTATAAAGATGTTGTTCGGTTCTAACCAGAGAAGGAGGATTGGAATTGTTAGCGAAAATTTTAAGTGCTACTGCCATTGGTATTGATGCGACTATAGTTGAAGCCGAAATCGACGTTGGTCCGGGCATGCCTTCCTTTAACATTGTTGGTCTTCCTGATACGGCAGTGCAGGAGGCTCGAGAACGAGTCCGTAGTGCTTTGAAAAATAGTGGTTTTACTTTTCCCGCCCGCCGGGTTACTGTTAATCTGGCACCGGCATCACTCAGAAAAACCGGCAGTGATTTTGATTTAGCCATCGCTCTGGGAATCTTAGCTGCTACCGGTCAGACACATTTTAATTCTGACCGAACCATTGTGGTAGGAGAATTATCGCTTTCTGGTGAAATACGACCAGTACAGGGGATTCTACCGATTGCTCACACCCTTTCTAAAGAAGCGAGCATCTATCGTTTGTTTGTAGCCGGTGGAAATGCTCGAGAAGGTGCTATTGCCGGAAAAGTTGAGGTCTATGGATTTCGTGACATCAACCAGTTATCAGATTTTCTCAATGGGAATCAATCCATGATTCCCACTACCATCGATCCTCAGAGTTTATTCATCTATAGCAATCATGAAGAAGATTTGTCAGAAGTCAAAGGACAGCGTCATGGAAAGCGAGCTTTGGAAATTTCAGCTGCCGGTGGTCATCACCTTCTTTTTGTTGGTCCACCCGGATCGGGAAAGACCATGTTATCAAAAAGGTTACCTGGATTACTGCCCTTATTATCACTGGAAGAGGCAATTGAGGTGACTAAGATTCATAGCGTTGCCGGACTGATATCCGCTGACCAACCCTTAGTTATCAGCCGTCCTTTCCGGTCTCCCCATCATACCATTTCCGATGTGGCTCTGATTGGTGGTGGTCAATTGCCGCGACCTGGAGAAATTAGTCTTTCCCATCATGGAGTACTTTTTCTTGATGAAGTGTTGGAATTTAAAAGAAATGTATTGGAAGCGTTACGCGAACCCCTCGAGGAGGGAAAGATTACCATCTCCCGAGCCAGTATGACCACAACTTACCCAGCAAAATTTACTCTGGTCGCATCATGTAATCCATGCCCCTGTGGCTTCTTGGGGGATACCAAGAAAACCTGCACTTGTTCGACCTCCCAAATCATCCGCTATCGGAGTCGATTATCCGGTCCTTTTTTGGATCGGATGGACCTCCAAGTCGAAATCCCTCGGTTGGATTTTTCCGACCTGTCCTCCAATACCGTTGAAGAAAACTCGGAAACGGTGAGAAAAAGAGTTGAACAAACCCGGCTTCTCCAGCAGGAAAGATACCAAAAAGAGGGAATTCATCTGAACGGGGAGATGAAAGTCCGGTATATTAAAAAGTTCTGCGTCTGTAGTCGAGAAGCCCACGATCTTCTTAAAAAGTCCATTGAAACCTTGGCATTGAGTGCTCGAGCTTACCATCGGATTTTAAAAGTTGCCCGTACCATAGCCGACCTTGACCGCTCGGAAAAAATTGATGTTGAGCACGTTGCTGAAGCTATTCAGTATCGGACATTGGATCGAAAGTATCTGGAGTTTTAAAAATGAAAGATCTTCCTTATTGGGTGGCATTTAATCATTTACCAGGCATTGGTCCGGTTCGTTTTCAGAAAATAATTGAGACCTTTGGGTCAGCAAGTGATGCTTGGAGGGCTTCTCCAAAAGATTTAGCTCATTGTCTGGGGAAAAAAATCGTTGAAGAAATTCTTCCGGTTAAATTGTCACTTCAACCGGAAGCCGTTTTCCAAAAAATCATCAAACGGGGAATCCAAATCCTCCCCATTTCCGATGAACGATATCCGGCTTTATTGAGAGACATAACGTATCCACCTTATCTGCTTTACCAACGAGGAGATTTTGATTTCCGTTCCTATAAAAAATGGATTGCCCTGGTTGGAACCCGACGAGCCACCACCTATGGAAAAAAAGTTGCCAGGTATTTGGCTCGCTCGCTGGCTGAAGAGGGTTGGGTCGTGGTGAGTGGTTTAGCTCTGGGAATTGATGGAGAAGCTCATTATGGTGCCTTGGAAGGAGAGGGAAAAACCGTTGCTGTTCTGGGAACCGGTGTCGATATTGTCTATCCAGGGTCAAATCGAGGATTGGCCGAGCGGATTCTTCACCAAAAGGGTGCCTTGATCAGTGAGTTTGTTCCTGGTTTTGGGCCACAAAAGGAAAGTTTTCCGGTTCGGAACCGACTCATTAGCGGCCTTTCTTTGGGTGTGGTGGTCGTAGAAGCTCCTTTAAAAAGTGGGGCCTTGATTACCGTTAATTTTGCCTTGGAACAGGGGAGAGAAGTGATGGCCGTGCCCGGGTCAATCTTTTCCTTCCAGAGCGAAGGCACTCACCAGCTCATCAACCAAGGAGCGCGATTAGTCCACAATGTTGCTGATATTGTTGAGGAATTGGGATTTCTGGCATCACCCCAATCGAAAATGAAGAAAAAAATAGCCCTCCCAGATTTGGATGAAGATGAAAAGGAACTCCTCAA
>NZ_DAOLQM010000100.1:0-7159 GCF_035418125.1 Atribacter sp.
AACCTAAGCCCTCTCCTCCCCTGAGGGGGAAATTAGAATGAGGGTTAGAATGAATACGATTTCATAAAAAACCTTAAATTAAGCTTCTCCAATAAATGATACATATTTTTAAAAATATTGCAAGTCCCTTCAAAAAAAATAATATCAATTATTGATTTAATTATAAAATTATTCATATCCTTTTTAAGAGATGTTATAAAGCTCAATCATTCCCTGAACAATTTATTGATGAAAACAAACTATATCATATTTTAAACATACCATAAACAAAAAGTGATGCTTTAGAAGAATTCTTACTATAAAAACCATTTAAACCTCCAAGGTTTGGATGGATTTGGAGTTAAACTGACTCATATATAGGTTATAATAAAAACCCTTTTTATCCAATAACTGTTGGTGGTTTCCCTGTTCAACAATTTCACCTTGGTTGATAACTAAAATCAGATCGGCATTGCGAATGGTGCTTAATCGATGAGCGATCACCAAGCTGGTTCTTCCCTTCATAAGATTAAGCATAGCTTTCTGAACGTATTTTTCCGTTCGGGTATCAATGCTACTGGTTGCCTCATCCAAAATCAAAATTGAAGGATTCGCCAGCAATACCCGGGATATGGCAATAAGTTGTCTTTGCCCCTGACTGAGATCGCTCCCATCTTCAGTGAGGATAGTATCATAACCGTTTGGTAAATGTCGAATAAACTGTTCAGCATTAGCTAGGCGTGCCACATCTTGAATTTCTTGATCCGAAGCATCAAGACGTCCATAACGAATGTTGTCCCGAACTGATTCGGCAAAAAGATAAGTGTCCTGTAAAACAATACCCAGTAGCGATCGCAAGGCTGATCGTTTGATATCACGAATATCAATTCCATCAATGAAGATTTTTCCAGATTCGACATCATAAAAACGAGTTAAAAGATTAACTATGGTCGTTTTTCCCGCACCAGTTGGTCCGACTATAGCAACGGTTTGCCCGGGAAAAATATGAAAACTAATGTTTTTTAAAACTGGTTCTTCAGGTTTATAACTAAAGCTCACCTCTCGAAATTCAACCTCTCCCCTAATATCCCAAGTCTCAGCAACATCAGGCGAATCAGCTGTTTCGGGTGGCTCATTCATAACATCAAAAACTCGCTCAGCACTGGATAGTCCCGACTGAATTATATTGAACTGATTGGCTAATTCATTCAAAGGACGAGCAAAATGACGTGAATAAGTTATAAAACTGGCAATAACACCTATGGTTATGATTTGACGAATTGCCATATAACCACCCACACCTGCTACAACGGCGAAACCGAAGTTATTTAACAAATTCATTAATGGAGGGAGAATACCCGAATAAATTTGAGCACGTATTGCTATTCCTTTTAAAGCAGTGTTTTGTTTTTCAAATTCCTCAATCTCTTGCTTTTCTCGATTGAAGATTTTTACAACCTTCTGCCCAGAAATATTCTCTTCTATTAAACCATTCAAATCGCCCAATTGTGACTGTTGTCGAAGAAAGGATTCACGAGTTCGGCTAGCGATCATTCGTGTGAACAAAAACACCAAGGGAATAACAGTTAGACTCACTGCGGTTAGGAGTGGACTGAGCCAGAGCATCATAATAACCGTTCCAATCAGGGTAATAATGCTGGTAAAAACTTGTACAATACTTGAACTGAGAGCATTGCTGATCAAGTCAATATCATTGGTTAAACGGCTCATTAAATCTCCGTGCAGGTGTTGATCAAAATATTTTATTGGAAGATATTGTAATCGGGAAAACAAATCCTCTCTCAAGTGAAATACTGTTTTTTGTGCAACCTGAATCATAAGACGGTTTTGAATATAGGTAAAAAGTGAAACCAAGATATAAATACTAATCAGCATCAAAGCCATTCTCATCAAACCATTAAAATCACCGGGGATTATATAATCATCGATAGCTTTTCCAATGAAATAAGGTCCTACTAAATTTAAAATTGAAGATAACAACACCGAGATAAATATAAAAAGCAGGGTTCCACGATGGTCTTTTAAATAAACCCATAACTGTTTTACTGTTTTTCGAGTATCTTTTGGTTTTGAAATCGGTCCCGGCATTTGATGAGGACCATGTCCTCCAATTCCACCCATGGGGCGACCTGGTTGCCGAGATCCAGAATAAAATCCTGACTTTGAAGCTCTCGGATCAATCATATATTGTCACCCCTTCTCCCAATTGAGACTGATATATCTCTTGATAGATAGAATTGTTCTTCATGAGCTGGGAATGATTTCCTTGACCAACAATCCGCCCATTGTCCAAAAGTAAAATACAATCAGCATCTAAAACGGTGCTAATCCTCTGGGCAACAATAAAAATTGTAGTGTCAACCAGAGTCTCCTTTAAAGCCGAAAGAATCTTTTTTTCTGTTGCCAAATCTACAGCGCTGGTGCTATCATCCAGTATTAAAATGAGCGGCTTTTTTATAATAGCCCGCGCAATGGCAACCCGCTGTTTTTGACCACCAGAGAGGTTTGTTCCTCCTTGACTAATCGGCGTATCATAACCCTCAGGAAATTGACTGATAAACTGATCGGCTTGAGCTATTTTTGCAGCAGCAATAACATCTTGATCGGTTGCCCGAGTATTGCCCCATTTAATATTTTCTTTTATCGTTCCGGAAAAAAGGACGGTATCTTGGGGTACCATACCAATTGACGATCGTAAAGTTGTAAAATCGAAAGTACGAACATCTCTTCCATCAACCTTGACTCTCCCCTGGTTAACATCATAGAGTCGTGGAATTAAATTCATTAAAGTTGATTTCCCTGATCCCGTTCTACCTAATATAGCAACGATTTCCCCTGGTTGAGCGGCAAAGGAAATATCTTTCAAAGCTGGTTCGTTTCCATCTTCTCCATATTGAAAGGTAATCTTTTCAAATTCAACCATTCCCTTATTTAATGGAGCTTGGTCGGGTTGAGAAGGGTCCTGAATCTGGGGGACAATGGATAAAACCTCATGAATACGTTCTGCAGATGCATTTGCCCTAGTTATGAATATAAATATAGCACTCACCATCATTAGGGAAAAAAGAATTTGCATAAAGTAATTAATAAATGCCATGATCTCTCCAACCTTCATTGTTCCCCCACTTACTTGTATACCACCAAACCAAATCACTGCCACCAAACTTAAATTCATGATTAACATCATAACCGGCATTATTGATATGACCAACTTAAAGGCTTTTATTGTGTTGTTTATTAATTCACTATTGGTTATCGAAAATCGTTTTTTTTCGTATGTTGAACGGTTAAAAACTTTTATCAATCGAATCCCTGACAAATTTTCTCTCATTACAGCATTTACTCGATCTAACTTCTGCTGAACCATGATAAATAATGGAAAGCTTTTTTGAATAACAAAAAACAAGATAAGTAAAAGGGCAGGCACAGAAGCCAAGAGAATCATAGCTAACCGAGCGTTGATAGAAATAGCCATAATGATTCCCCCAACACCTAAAAGCGGAGCTCTTACCATGATTCGTAATGACATGAGGACCAACATCTGAACTTGGGCAATATCATTGGTTAAACGAGTGATTAAGGTCGATATCTTAAAAGTTTCCAGATCAGCATAAGAAAAACTTTGAATTTTTTTAAAGAGGTCAGACCGAAGATCAGTCCCAAAGCTCTGACTGGCAATACTGGCTGCAACTGTGCAACCCATTCCTCCCAACATACCAATCAGGGCTATACCAATCATAAAAAGACCGGTTCTCATAACCAAGGTTAAATCCTGACCGGCAATTCCTACATCCACAATCTTCGCCAATAAGGTTGGTTGAAGAAGGTCGACTATTACTTCGACTATCATTAAGAGTGGCGCTAAAACCACCAATTTCCAATACGGCTTTAAATAGGCGAGTAGTTTTCTCAATATGTTTCCTCCGAAGAGAATGAATAATGACCTTGTTTTCTTTATCCCTAATTACGCATTGGATCAGAATCGAACTCGATAAAAAAGCATAGTCCCAGTAAAGGGCTTGTGTCAATAACCTGATCGAATCGAATTGCTCAAATTTTTGCTTAAAACGAACGTTGAAGAGAAAAATCTGATGAAAGAGCAACTGATTTTCTTGACTTTCACCGATTTTCGGTTTTTGGCTATCCACAAATCATTACCGACTATCGCCAATTTTTTTCTTTTTAAATAAAGGCTTCAGGGTTGGATACAATTTTGCATAGAATTGAAACAAGTTTTTATATATCTCTCGGTTCTTTTCATGAGGGTAAAATTGTCGACCTTGAGTCCATAAAGGTTCAATATCGGAAAAACCTCTTTTTATCTTCATCCCCACCAAAGCACAAAGCGCAGCACCGAAACAAGGGCCTACGGAGCTTCCGGTTGGAACTGTTACTTTACAACCGCATACATCAGCTATTATTTGACTCCATACCTTGCTTTGGCTTCCACCACCTGTCACAACCATCTCCTTTATTTTGGTCGGATCCATCGTTATTTCAAGAGCTTGCCGAACTCCAAAAGCCACTCCCTCTAAAGTTGCTCGGATCATGTCAAGATCGGTTGTCTGATCAGTAAGTCCAAAAAAAACTCCAGTGGCATTTGAATCTCGGTAGGGACATCGTTCTCCAACTAAATAGGGCAAAAAGAACAATCCATTCGATCCATAAGGGATGGTAGAAAGAAGGTGTTCCATTTCATGATATTTCCTTTTCTTTTCTCCTATTATAACCCTTAAAATCCAATCATAGGCACGACCAGCGTTGAGCAATGGTGCAATATATAAATATTGGTATAAATCTGGGCCACTGAGAACAAAAAGTCCTTCAGATTGAGGTATAGAGTACTCAGATTTTACCGTCGCAACCCATCCGGTGGTTCCCAGATAACAATGTGAACGGTCGGATCCGACCACTCCCGATCCTAACTGTGATGCGCCGGCATCCCCCAACCCACAAAAAACCGGACACCCAGCAGTGATTCCAGTTTGCATCGATGCGTCTTGACTGACGACACCAACCTGTTCTGTTGCTGGAACGATAGGGGGAAAAAGAGAACTGCTTAAACCAATATCTTCTATAATTGCCTTTTCCCACTGTCGTGAAAGGATATTCATGGAACCGGTTGTTGAAGCATTAGTCGGATCGGTTACATATTGGTTGGTGAAACGAAAAATAATAAAATCCTTGGCTCCGCTCACCATTGTTTTGGCCAAATGATACCATTCTGGATGATGCCTTTTTATCCAGAGTAATTTTGCTACAGTCGTGGCGTGGTCAATTCGATTTCCAAAAATTTGTTGGATTCTTTTTTTCCCTATTCTTCTACTGATCAAATCAGCTTCTCCGGTCGCACGAGAATCGGAATAGAGCAATACTCGATGAAGAGGATTACCAGATTGATCAAGAAGTAAGCAGTTTTCCATTTGGCCACTCAAACCGATCGCCACAATTTGTTGAGGATTTAAATTCCTCTTCCAAAAAGTATCCAATCCATGAATGACCGCATTCCACCAATCCTCTGGCGATTGCTCAATCCATCCCGGATAGGGATAATAAGTTGGATATTCTTCTCTTGTAGAAAGTATTTCATTCCCTTCAAAATCATAAAAAGCCATTTTCATCCCGCTGGTCCCAACATCAATTCCAAGAACCCCGGGTTGCTTTGGGATCGATTGCATGGTATCACCATCTACTTAGTAAACTGCATTAGAAACGCAGCCTACAGTGTAATGAAAATATTTAAAAGATTAGACCCTCACGACTTCCTAATACGAAGTCTCAGGATGATTCATCATTATATATAGTTCTTTCTTGATGGGAAAAGTCAAAATGGGGATGAAGTTTTTACTATTCTCCACCCACAATTTACTACTCACTGTATTAACAAGATAATCCTTATTTTCACCTTCTCATGGCTTATCTGCTGTTGGAGTTGGTCATGGTGAGAAAAAATATTTTTCATTGTTTTTGGATTGTTTTAAACACACTGAATTATCCTCTCCACTCATCGATATGCTGCAATATGACCGCAAGAATAACAATCATTCCAGTCACGATGTCTTGGAGAAAATAGGGAACCTGCAGCATGGTCAACCCATTAGCCACTACCCCGATGAGTAAGCTACCGATGAAGGTACCCCAGATATTAGGGATGCCAGCCTTAAATGCTGTCATTCCTAAGAAAACAGCAGCATATGCCTGAAGAAGCATTCCGCTCCCACCGGTAGGATGGGCAGATCCAAGTCGAGATGCTAAAATAACTCCGGTAAAAGCTGATAAAAGTGAAGATAGCCCAAAAGCATAGGTTTTATCGCGACTCACATGAACACCGCTCAATCGGGATGCAACCGGGTTCCCCCCAATCGCATATAATCGGCGACCGAACTCCGTCCAGCTAAAAATAAACCAGAAAAAAACCACCACTGCAATCATGAGAATGGTTGGAACTGGAATAAAGCCGATTTTCGCCTGACCGAGCCACAGAAAAGAATCGGGAATACCACCAAAAATGGTTGCTCCTCCAGTATACCAAAAGGTAACCCCTCCTAATATTGTTCCCGTTGAGAGAGTCGCAATAAATGAAAATATCCGAAAGCGAATGATCAAATATCCGTTTCCTAACCCAAATAGAAACGACAACCCAATTGGAATGAGCATCGAGAGAACGACATTCATTCCTTGAACGGTAAATCCGGCAGCTAGGACTCCACCAAAGCTGGCCACTGCTCCGATAGAAAGGTCAAATTCAGCAACCACCATAGCAATGGTCGCTCCAACCGAAATAATGGTAAGAAGTGAAATTTGACGAGTAATATTGACCAAATTGGCAAAGGTTGGAAAAGCTCCTGGCTTTAAAGCCGAGAAAATTACCACAACCACCAATAAAGCAATAAGAGTTCCATATTGTCTTAGAATTTTATTGCTCATTCTGTTTCATTCCTTAAACAGCTCCGAGATAAAATATCAGTTTTGGTGATATTTTCATTGGGAAATATATCAACGAGTTCTCCATGGTTCATGACCCCAATACGGTGGCTGATTGCTAATATTTCCTCAATGTCTGCTGAACAGACAATGATTCCCGTACCCTGTCGGGCAAGATCATAGAGAAAACGGTAAATTTCTCTCCTCGAAACAACATCGACTCCAAGTGTCGGTT
>NZ_DAOLQM010000101.1:0-7122 GCF_035418125.1 Atribacter sp.
CCTTTTTCCCTAAATTTTTTATAGAACTGACCATCTGATGAAGACGAGATGTGGTTTCAACATGAAAAGTAATGATATCCGCACCCAAGTCGGCAAAAATGGGAATTGACACTTCAGGATTACTGGTCATGAAATGAACATCAAACAGAAGTTTGGTTTGGGGACGAAGTTTTCGGAGTAAATTGGTACCCAGAGCATAATTTGGTACAAAATGTCCATCCATGATATCCAAGTGGAGCATGTTGACTCCACCTTTTTCTAACTTTCGAATATCCGATAACAAATCTAAATAATTAGCACAATCCAAGGATGCACTAATTTTTATCATTTGCTCATTCATGACTGACTTTCCTCCTTCAGTATTTTTAGTTGAGTCATTAATATTTTTGTGAATTGGTTTATCAGGGAATGATGAGAACTTTGTTGTAGAATACTTTTTTATCTCTCATCAGCTGGATAAACTCAGGAGCTTCTTCCAAGGTAAGACGATGAGAAATGAAAGGTTTAAAATTAGCTTGGCCAGAATTCTCAAATTCCAGAACTGCCTTCCAATCTGATCCAATATGAGTAAATCGAGAATTCCAGGTCCCATGTAACGTCAGCTGTTTTCTCAAAATAAGGCTCATCTCTTTAGGGGTTAAGGTAACATCCCGTTCCTGGTTTCCCAAGAGCAGGACCTCGCCAAACTTGTGAGTTATTTTTATGGATTGAACTAAGGCTCGGTTGCTTCCCGAAGCTTCACAAGTGAGATCGAAACCACCGGCTTCGGTATAATTTTCCACGGCTTTTTCTAATTTTTCTGGTTCGGGAATCATTGCCTCATTAAAACCATTTTCCCGGGCAAAATCAACTTTTTTTTGATCGATATCGAAACCGATCAAACGCCTGGCTCCTGAAATTTTTGCCCAGATTCCGAAAAGTACTCCAATGGGACCCAACCCAAAAACAGCAACAGTTTTTCCGAATGGTATCGATGACCTCCGTAGAGCATGCAGGGTTACTGCCGCCGGTTCGCTGAATGCCCCCGATTCATAAGAAACCTTTCCGGGGAGATCCATACAATTGGCTACCGGAACAGTAACATATTCAGCAAAAGCTCCGTCACGTCGCGATCCAATATACCCATAATTTTCACACATTTCATATAACCCGATCTGGCATAAACGACAATTATAGCAGGGAATCAAAGGAAAAACCGTCACTCTTTTTCCAACCCAATTCTTATCTAAACTGGGATCGCCAACTTCCTCAACTTCACCAGCAAACTCATGTCCGGGTATCGAGGGATAATAATAAGCAATACCTCCATAAATTCGAGGAATATCAGATCCACAGATACCACAGGCCTTTACTCGTATTAGGGCTTCTCCTCTCGCTGGTTTTGGTTTGGGAACGCTTAGGAATTGAATATCACCCTTTTTCAACAGAACTAATGCTTTCATGGTATCCATCTTTAAGGGTTCACCACCACTTTCAATCCTTCTCTTGATTCAGCAGCATGGAAAGCTTCATGAATTTGATCCAAAGGGAACCGATGAGTAATGTATTGTTCGGTATGAACCATTCTTTTATCAATGATTTGGATAGCTTTTTTATGATGACGAGGTAGGCTACCATGACTTCCTAATACGTTAAGTTCTTTATAATGAATAAGATTACTGGATATGTTGAGTTTTCTGGCGGTTGAAGCCAAACCACCAAAAAAATTTATTCGTGCTCGATGTCGTGCTAAAAGGAGGGATTGTTCTTGGGCGTCAGGAGATGCACAGGTAATCATAATGACATCTGGTCCTTCACCCTTAGTAACTCCTTTTACCTTGGCTTCTATATCAGGGTCATTGCTGAGGAAGTAATGATCGGCGCAATATTTTTTAGCCATATCCAAACGCTTTTGCGACCTTTGGATAACAACGATATTGGTTGCTCCCATATGTCGTCCTAACTCGATCATCATGCAACCAATCGGACCAGCCCCTATTATACAAAGGGTATCTCCAACTCCCAACTGACTCATCTCCAAACCATTTATAGCACAGGCTAATGGTTCTGCCAGACTGGCTTCATCAAAAGATAAAGTATCGGGTATTAGGTTGACGACTTGTTGGTTTACAGTGAGTTCGTTCAAAAGGATATATTCTGCAAACCCACCAGGAAATTGATAACCGACTGCATAATTGATAGCACAGTTGGTTCCCATGCCATTCTGGCACCAATAGCATTTCCCACAAGGAACATCAGCACCGACGGCTACTCGATCTCCAACCCCTAACCGTTCAACACCAGCTCCCACTTCAACAACTTCTCCAGCGATTTCATGTCCGACTATTTGAGGATACTTAACCCGAGGATTTCCCGAATGCATAATTCGTAGGTCAGATCCACAAACTGCACAAGTTTTGACTCGAACCAGAACTTCTCCTAGTCCAACTTTATAATCTGGCACCTCTTTAACCACCAATTGATCAATTCCTTCTAAGACAGCAGCTTTCATGTGATTCCTCCATTATTTATTTTTAAATTCATTAACGATAATAAAAAAGGGGGTGACAGATAGGAGCAAATGGAATCTCAAGTATTGGTCAACAAAAGGTAAATAAACTCCCTAAAAGCACAGGAAAAACTCTCCTGTAATCTCCATCACCGAATGTTACTTTTCATCCTTTTCAGATTTCACAACCGGTTTTAAACTCTTATTAACCTAATATAACATATAAATCTGGCGAACTTTTTTAGTTTCTACGTAATATCCCAAGATTAAAATTGTTTTAATCAATTTGGTTTGAAAATAAAAAGCCAGAGGGTACGATTCCCTCTGGCTAAAAAAACGAATTACAATTCGCACCTCCGGCTATGACATACCAATTGAACTACAATTTAATTTAAATCAGTTTTTAGAAAATTAAAGATTTTCAATATTTCAAACACTGTTATTTCAAAGGCATACTATACTTTTCCAATTCTTCCAGTCACACTTGTTCCATTTTTCAAAGTATCGGATACTGGACATCTTTTTTCAATTTCCTCTAAAAATTCTTTCAGCTGTGTATCGCTTAAATTTCCTTTGACTTTGATATTATATCGAATAGACTGCATTCCAGGTCTGACATTTTTATCTTGTCCCATAAATCCTCTTGGGTCAAGATCGCCTTCAACACTAATATCAATCCCTTCAAAAGGTATCTTTTTCTCATTAGCCACTACACAAGCAACAATACCTAAACATCCAACTAAAGACGAGAGTATTGCTTCAACTGGATTGGGAGCGGTATCTTCGCCACCAAGAGAAGGCGGCTCATCATAGGCAAGTGAAAAATCACGCACTATTGATTTTATTCTCAAACATCCATCCCAATGTCCAGTCGCTTTAAAAGTCGTTACCATGTGTTATTCCTCCTTTTGCATAAGAATTCCCTAATTCCCCAACCTTATTCGTTAACCAATGAAGTTTTTAAGAAGGAAAACAGATAACTTCCTTTATTTTTAAATCTAGAAAAGAATTTTGATGTGCCGGTCTTAATACCAAAGCAGTATCTGCTCCCCGGCTTTGCCCACCAACTGCTACTACATCTTGTTTTGATGAAATCATACCAGCATCAGCAGCCATGATGGAGATTTCAACTGCGACTTTGAAACCTTGGGATATTCTCCGGAAGCTTTCGGCAATAATTTCTGGAATGCTAATCCCACCGAATTTCTCTCGAAAAGACCGACTCACTCCACTCAGGGCGTGAGATGACATCACTATGGGAATATTTTTCTCGGCAAGCAGCTTCTGATTCTCTTTTGAAATCAATAAGGTCTCATTATCAAAAAATCCCTGATGATAGGTCACGGCAATTATTCTTCCTGCAAAGCGGAAAGCCTGGGCTACCTCTGCCAAACGCAATGGCGTTTCACCGCTTTTTGTCGCAACCAGTATTGCTTCTAATTGAAGCAATAAAGCCCTTTCAACGGCTAATTCTAACGTTTTTTGAGTATTTTCTTTACCAGGCTGGGAAAAATAATATATAGTCTTTTCGTGTAACCTGTTCATCATCTCTTTTTTATTGATGAAGTTCAATCATCTCTCCGGTTTCCATATAATAAATCCGCTCTGTAATATTAGTGATATGATCCCCAATTCTTTCTAAATAACGGGCGATCATAAGAATCCAAATAGCCTGCCTGGTAACTGAAGGATCTTTTTCAATATAATTGACAACTTCCTCATGGACTGCTCGATACAGAGTATCAACTTTATCGTCATCCTCGACAACTTTTTGTACAACATTCAAATCTTTTTGAATAAAAGTTGCCGAGGTTTCTTCTAACATTTTTACTACGATATCAGCCATTTTTGGAACATCAATGAGTGGTTTAAAAAGTGGTTTATCGGCAAGACGAATGCTAAATTTGGCGATATCAATTGAATAATCACCTATTCTTTCTACGTCGGTAATGATCTTCATTACAGCGGCTATAACTCGTAAATCTTTGGCCACCGGCTGTTGGAGAGCAATCATTCTCAGACATTTGTCTTCTATCTTATAATTATATGAGTCGACGATGTCATCCAGCGAAATAACTTCTTTTGCCTTAGCTACATCTCTTTCTTGAAGCGATTCAATCGACATTTGTAACATCTTTTTAGCAGCCTGGGTCATATTTACCAGATCTTCCTGGACTTCTCTTAGTTGACGGGTAAAATGACCTCGAATTATCTCCATTGGTTCTCCTCCTGAAATAATAATTTTCCACCATAGATCATCCCAGGTGCCTTATCTTATCAATCTCACCATCTCATCTCCTTCAGTTAAAAGCCAATTATAGATAGAGTAACTCATTTTAATAAGGTTATAAGCATAATATACGTTTTAAGATATTTTTTCAATTCACCGCTTATCAATAGAAGGGAAAAAACCTAACAACACATTAAAACCAAAGAATTCATCAATCATTCCAAGAAATTTAAATTTCAATAAATTCGACTTCTTTATTCTTTAAATCACATACTGCAATCGAAGCTACCCCGGAGAGCAGACCACAACTTTCCCCGGGATTTAGTAAAAATCGTCCTTTTTCTTCCTGTAACTTTTTTTCATGAGTATGACCAAATATTGAGAGGTCATATCTCCCTGATTGAAAAGCCAGTTCGGCAGGCTGATAATAATGAGAAACCCATATGCGATAGGCATTGAATTTTATCTCCTGATAATAGGAATGGATTAATCCCTTGGATTTCTGAAATATTCCCACAACTTCTCCATCATTATTCCCCAATACTCCCCACCAAGGAATAGTGAGCTCAGATAATATAGCTACAGAAAAAGGAGCTACAAAATCACCTCCATGGATGATTCCATCAACTTTTTTTTCAGTGAAAATTTGAACTGCTTTTCGAATTTTCAACAAAGCATCGTGAGAATCAGAAAGTATACCTATTTTCATTGCCTTAGACTCCCTTGTTTAAAATGATTCCCAGTGTATAACTTCATTGAGCGGTCTTTTTGTCTGATTACTTGGAGATGTTTTCATAGGATAACCCATGGAAATAAGACTCACCAACCGGCAATCTTTCGGTGCTCGTATTATTTCAAGAATCTTTTCGGCATAGGGTTTTTTATCTCCTGCGATCCAGCAGGTTCCCAAACCCAATGCATGAGCAGCATTTACAATGTTGGTGGTGGCTGCACAGCCATCCTCAAGATAATATTTTACATTTTTACATAGAACGATAATTGCCACCGGTGCATCTTTAATAAACTTTCCATAATCAGTTTCATCCGCAACCGCTTTTTTAATTTTAGGATCGGTTAAAACAATAAATTCCCAAGGCTGAATATTGATCGCAGTTGGAGCTAAATGGGCACAATCTATGATGGTTTCAATTTTTTCTTTTTCAACTGGTCTGTTCAAGTAACGACGGATTGATCGTCTTGTTTTCAGTGCTTCTATAGTATCCATGCTTCCACTCCTTTCGTTTTTAGTATTTATTATCGTTTATATCCAAATTTTCGAAGAAGTTCCTGACGTTCTATTTTGTCTTTTTCACTTTCTACCCCTTTGGGTTGAAAACCATCAATTATCCCCATAATTCCACGACCCTGTTGAGATTGGGCTATGATCACCTCACAGGGATTCGCCGAGGCACAAAATATCCTACACACCTCAGGAACCATCTTCAAAGCATTTAAAATATTGATTGGATATCCGTCTTTTAAAAATAGAATGAAACTATGACCACAACCCAATTTCAAAGCATTTTTTACTGCTAAATCGATAAGTTCAGCATCATTCCCCTCACAACGAATCAAACAGGGACCCGAAGCTTCACAAAAAGCCAAGCCGAATTTAATTGATGAAGAAGAACCAATAACTGCTTCATAGATATCTTCAACACTTTTAATAAAGTGAGTTTGACCTAATATAAAATTATGGAGTTTATCATTTTCTATGGTTATCAATTCAATTTCCAACTTTTTTACCTCCTTCGTTTTCTTTTGGTTACTTGTTATGGTAATTTTATCTTTTGATTTTTTAATAGTTTTTAGCTTGTTTTATAAATTTTCAGATACGAGAAATCAAGCCCCTACAATAGATTTAAAAATGTAGGGGCCACAATGTATTGTACCCATTCTTTAATTAATGTAGCGACATGCTGTGGCCTGTCGAATCTTGGTTTTTCATTCTCACCTGGTGTTGCTAAGTAGCATGAAGGTCTATCCCGAGAACAACGGAATGATTTTTTATTGGTAAATCATGTTGAGCAACTAACCAGGATCTCATTCCAGGCCTTCACCCTCATCCTCACCTTCTCCCATCAAGGGAGAAAGAACCATTTAATCCTTTTATTTATTTTTTCCTCGCCCCTTTGTGGGAGAGGGTCAGAGTGAGGGGTTAACTCATTTTCATCTTCATCTGGTGCCGCTTTCGCGGCGGGTAGGGTGCCTTTTGGTTTTCCTCTATATCCTGAGAAAATTATACAGAAAATGAATAAAAAAATGAGATTCTCACGTCGCACAATAACTCCTCAGAATGACGGAGTGGGCGGATGAGATTGCCATGTCACTTTTCTCCTCGCAATCAGACTGTGTCACAATTATTCTGTAAATTATTTACCCCCACTTATGTTAATATTTTACA
>NZ_DAOLQM010000102.1:0-7102 GCF_035418125.1 Atribacter sp.
CTCTTTTTGGTATGGATCCAGCTGATAGTGGAAAAATCTTTGTTGATGGAAAAGAAGTTCGTATCCGATCAGTAAAAGATGCCATACAAGCTGGAATTGGCTATGTACCTGAAAATCGATTAGAACAAGGCTTGATAATGAAAAAATCGGTGAGTGAAAATATTGTAACAGTAATTATTAAACGCCTTTTGGGCAACTTTAATTTGATTGATTCAAAAAAATGGGATACCACAGTTGACAGTTGGATAAATGAACTTGGAATCAAAGTTGCTAATCCTGAAGTACCCGTGCAAACACTTTCTGGTGGGAACCAGCAACGAGTAGTTATTGCCAAATGGTTATCAGTCCAACCCAAAATTCTCATTTTAGACAGTCCAACAGTTGGAATTGACATTGCTGCAAAAAGTAGCATACATAGTATTATTCGAGAAATGGCTAATAAGGGCTTTGGAATTATTTTCATCTCTGATGAAATTTCTGAGGTAGTTAATAACTGCAATCGAATAGCTATTATGAGAAACGGGCGCATTTTCAAACAAATTGATGCTGCCGATGTTACCGAAGCAGAGATACAACGTTTAGTCGAAATGAGCGAAACTGTGAGTGTGTCGAAATGATTGATGGAGTGAATTCAATCCCATGAATAAACTATTGAAACAAACCGAATTTTACATTGCCTTAGTCATCATTTTCCTGTGTATAATAATAACCATCTTCAATCCTCGATTTTTAACTACTGAAAACATCTTTGACCTATTGAAGAGCTTTTCTGTTATTGGCATTATGGCAGTAGGGGTATTATTTGTTCTTATTTTAAGTGGTTCACCCGACGTTTCATTTACTGCTATTGCCCAGGTTGTAGAATATGTCATCGTTATCATGACTCTAAAATGGGGAGGAAACATCGTCTTCGCCTTTTTAGTCGCTGCTGCCCTGGGAACCCTGATGGGGAGCTTTAATGGTATCCTGGTTCACTATTTTCGTGTTCCAACAGTCATCATTACCATAGCTACTTTGAATATATACTATGGTCTTCTCTACGTTTTTTCCAAAGGTGAAGTAATTTTTGTAGTTCATCCCATGTTTCGAGAATTTGCCAATATCAAGATTGGAAGTTTTGTCAATGAGAATAACGTAACCTTTGGTTTCACCTTGATGCCTCTGATTTGGATTTTGGTGCTCATTTTAGGTTGGTATATATTAAAATATACTAGTGTTGGAAGGAATATTTATGCTGTAGGTGGAAACGAGGTTGCTGCTGAAAGAGTAGGTATAAATGTTTTCCGAACTAAGTTATTTGCCTTTAGTTTTATCGGTCTCCTCTCAGGGATTGCTGCTATTGTCCATGCCGCTATTGTCCAATCAGCAATTCCTAATATCATTGTTGGCCAAGAATTAAACGTCATTGCCGCTGTGTTTCTGGGAGGTGCGAGTGTTTTTGGTGGAGGTGGTTCGGTTATAGGTACTTTCCTTGGTATCATGCTTTTTGCCATCATGAACAATGGTCTTACTCTCTTAAAAATATCGACCTATTGGTTTAATGTTTTCGTTGGTGCAGTTATTGTCATCAGTATTACAATTAATGCAGTACAAAAAATTCGTCAACAAAAGAGCCGGATCAAAGTTCATGTCGATGAAAAGGCGGTAGAACGGATATGAAAAGAAATATTCCCAACCTTTCTCTCTATGCTATTTTGATTCTTATTGTTGTCGTCATGATATTACTCAATCCGACTCGTTTCCCAACCATGGCGAATTTTCGTTCCATGGCCTATCAACTCCCGTTACTTGCCTTCCTCTCCTTGGGAATGATGATTCCCATTTTAAGCGGTGGAATTAATTTAGGAATTGTCGCCACTGCTAATTTTACTGGAATCATTACTGCTTTGACTCTCCGATCCTTCACTGGAGGAAATCCCACAGAAGCATCAGGATTGTTGGTCATCATTTCAATGGCCATGGGTATCCTTGCCGCTATGGGCGCGGGCTTGTTGAGTGGTTTTTTAACTGGTTATTTAAGGGTGCCCGATATGTTAGCAACGCTCGGAACTATGACCCTTTTAAATGGAGTAAACATTGTTCTCACCAAAGGATATACTCTAACCGGTTTCCCTAAGTCTCTGATAACCATAGGAAATGGCTTATTCCTTGGAATCCCAATACCATTTTATATATTTGTTATTTTCACTTTTATTTTATACATTATTTTGGATAAAACGACTTTTGGTTACAGTCTGTATATGTTAGGTTCCAACTATACAGCAGCTAAATTTTCAAATATTGATACCAAATCCATTATTTTGAAAGGATTCTTACTCTCGTCTCTTTTTTCAGCAATTACTGCCTTCATCATGATCGGACAGCTTAATTCAGTTAAAGCCAACTATGCCGAATCCTATCTCTTAGTTGCTATCCTTGCTTGCTTTTTAGGTGGTGTAGACCCTTCTGGAGGAGTTGGGAAGGTTTCTGGCATGGTCGTTTCGGTGGTTATTCTGCAAGTTATTTCCAGTGGAGTCAATTTGTTACGTATGGATCCTTTTTTCATTAGAGCTATGTGGGGTTTTATCATTATTGCTGTTCTTGCCATAAATTACTTTAATGAAAAAGCCAAATCTCGAATTAAAGTTATTTCTAATCATTAATTGGTTCAACAGTTGAAGATAATAAATAAATCAACATAATGATTCATATCTCAATGAATGGGAGGTAGTAAAACCATGAAAGACGGTGATGTCATCCAAGTTGCTCATGTAGTAAATGATCTTGATGCTGCGATGAAATACTTCTGGGAAACTTTTCATATTGGGCCTTGGGATATTTACACCTTTGGGCCTCCAGACGTCCGAGATTCTATGGTAAGAGGGAAACCTTCTGACCATAAATATCTCCTCGCGGTTACTTGGGCTGGAAGCATTCAAATTGAACTCATGCAGCCATTAACTGGTCGAAGCGTCTACGACGAGTTTTTGGAGAAAAAAGGCGAAGGCTTGCACCATATAAAATTATATTATGAGGATTGCCAAAAAGCCCTTGAAGAGTTTAAGAAAAAGGGTGTTGAAGTCATTCAAAGTGGAAAATTCGATGAGGATGAATTTTATTATCTTGATACCGAAGCTTCCTTAGGAACAATTTACGAAATTGGAAACAATGGAAAAATTCGCGAGCCAGAAAGAAGGTATCCTGAGATTTAAAAGAGGAACGAATAGGTCAAGGGGAAAGAAAACTAAAGATTTTTTTTTAAATTGCATTTTGCTTATCAACTAAGGATTTTAGTAAAATTACCTCTTAGCTAATGGCTTAAACCAAGGTTTTTATTTATCAACCCCGATTTGACATTTTAGAAGGATAAAGGTAGGATAATATCACCACGGATTCTGAGGAATCGGAAAACCGGAGGATTGGAAAAAAGAACCTCCCTTGCGAAAGTGAGTGTTCGAAACCTCTCTACCAGGAGAGAAGGAAGTCCAGTCCTGAAACACTGAGGGTGTTGAGTGGCCATATAATTTCCTTGGTGAGATGAAGGTAGGAAGGTTCGTTAGATTCCGTGGTTTTTTTATTCTCTCCTTGACCTCCTTTGTTAACCCAATTCCATATTTTCCGTATTTAAATATATAAGCAGTTTGGTTAAATTAAAAGGAGGGAAAGGTCTTGAGTTTAAAATTTTATCATTTCCTAAAAATTTTAATATTAATTGTTTTGGTCGTTTCCCTTGTTGGCTTCGCATTTCTCATGAATAGCTGTACTCCAGAAGTATGTACAACCTGGTCCCAATTTTGCGTTGCTACTTTAATCGGCGCACCATCCTCAAACGAGATTAACGAATGTCCATCAGAAGTCCTTATCTGTCCTGGTGAAACAGCCGTTCTCTATTGGAATGTCTCAAGTGACGTAACCTCAATAAAAATTACCTCTGAATTCGGAACTACTTATGGACCTTTTACTGCTACATCTGGTTCTCAATACGTAAGTCCCCTGGTCACTACCCGTTATACCCTTACTGCTGAAGGAAAATGTAAATCGGAAAATACCGTTACAGTTCATGTTGTCGCTGGTGGAGAAACCCAAACCTTATTAGCCAAGGGAAGCCCGGAAACCGGTGTATGGGTTGTTGATATATCGCCGGTTACAACCAGTACAAGTATAATTGTTAGTCTTATCAAGACGCTCCCCTGCACTGATGGTAGTTTTTGGAATAAATGGGGTTTGAAAAAAACCGACCTTGATTCTACTGTCACCTTTTTAGATGTTACTGACGTTGATACTTCAGCTAATGATATTCCTTTAGTTGGGTCATGGGAATTTACTCCCAAAGATGCCTCCTATCAAAAAGATACCGCTTGTTTTTTAGTAACGATTAAATGTACCGAAGTCTATCCAACTCCAACACCTAGCCCTTTTCCGCCCTATAGTCCCCCACCACCCACCCATCAATAATTTTTTCTGGAAGTTTGAACAAGAGATGATGTATACTCAAATTGAGTTGAAAAACATCATCTCTTGTTCATAATATAAATAACTTTCTCCTTCTTTTTTTATAAAATTACTGTTAGGCTGATAACTAAAACCAATGGATTTCAAATTTATCTTATTTCAGTCAAAAACAGTTCTGTAAATCTTAAGTTAATCAGATATTTATATTTATTGAACTCCATAAGAAAGGACAACCAACATGTCAAATCAACTAAAAAATATTCTTATCTGGGGAGCGGGAAAGATTGGTCGTGGGTTTATCGCAGATTTGTTTAATAAAGCAGAATACAACTTAGTCTTTGTCGATTCTAATCGGGAACTGATCCATCAATTAAACACCCAACAACAATACACCATCATCAACCTTCCCAGCTTAGATGAAAAAGAAGAAGTCATCATTAAAGATTTTCAAGCCTTTCATACCGATGAAAAAGACCAAATTTTTCAAAAACTGAAAGAATGTTCGATTTTATCCCTGGTTGTCTTCCCATCAGCTTTTGAACAGGTTGCCAAAGATATCTCTGCAATTATCGAAAGACGATCTCGCGAAAAAATTGATCGTTCTCTTGATATTCTCATGAGCACCAATATCTGCCAGCCTTCAGAACAATTTAAACATTATCTTTTTAAAGAGCTTTCCGATGCCGGAAAGGATTATTTCAATCGATACATTGGGTTGGTAGATACCTTAATTATCCGAATGGGAATTGAGCCCACTCCAGAAATGAGAGAAAAAGATCCAATGATTATTCTCACCAATGGCTACCCAGAGCTTACCCTGGATCGACCAGCCTTTAAGGGTGAACCGCCTCAGTTCAAAGGCTTATTATATACCACTAATATGGCACATGAAGAAAAAAGAAAAATGTATACCTATAATACCATTCACGCTGTGTATGCCTACCTGGGGAAGCAAAGGGGATATCAATACATTATTGAATCTATACAGGATGAGGAAATCCAACAAATGGCAGTCGAAGGACTCAAGGAATCAAGCCGAGCGCTACAAAAAGAGTTTGGCTATTCTGATGAGGAAATGAAGGAATGGAATAACCGAGTTCTAAAAAATATGGCCAATCCTATCTTAAAAGATAAAATTGATCGGGTAGGAGCCGATCCTATTCGAAAGCTAAAAAAAGAAGATCGGCTTATCGGACCCGCGTTGATGTGCATTAGAAATGGTATCTTGCCATATTTCTTAGCAAAAACTGCCGCAGCGGCATTATTATTTACCGTTGAAGACGATCCAGCCACAACTATTATCCAAAAGTTTTTGAGAAGTCACCCAATAAAAGAAGCCGTTCGAGAATTTTGTCAGCTTGACCGGGAAGTTGAACTCATTCAGCTGATTGCTGAACAGTATCAAAAATTCCTCAATAAAATATCTCTTAAGGAAGATTTTTATAAGATTAAAAAATTAAAAGATTGTTATGAAATTGGCTTTGAATACGAAAAAAATTATCGTGGGTGCGCTCAATGCCTCATCTCAACCATCTTTAAATTTACCGGGAAAAACAATAACTCCCTTTTTCAATCTGCAAGTGGGCTTTCGGGTGGAATGGCGCTTTGTGGAGATGGAGCCTGTGGTGGCTATTCGGGAGGCATAATGATTATGGGAAGTTTTATTGGAAGACGCTTTGAGATGTTAGAAGTTAATGGAGATAAAGAGGCACAATCCCAAGCCTACCAAATGGCGCAAAGACTTCATGATAAATTTATTGAAACCTATGGAAGTGTGATTTGTGCTGACATCCACAAACAAATCTTCGGAAAATCCTTTTGTTTAAGATCAAAAGAAGTTCGAAAAGAGTTCGAAGAAGCTGGAGCTCATCTTGATAAATGTACCACGGTAGTAGCTATGGCTGCCTCCTGGGTAGCCGACATTCTGAGTGACGAAGGATTTTTATAACTATTTTTAACCAACCTCCATTTACGTACCTTTTATTAATTAAGATATTTAATATTATTACAATAAATAAAAATTCTTTTAATACCTCAAATTGAAAAATTGATATATTTTGAGATTTCGATGTTTTTTTTAAGTTTGTCATGTATATTGGTTATAATGATGAATTTTTTAAATTAGGAGGTGATAGTGGAAAAATTGACTAAAGCAGCATTTTTATAATTTTCTTTAATTATTAAAGGAGGCAGAGAGAATGAAAAAATCATTATTTATACTCTTATTAATCACAATAACCATGGGTTTATTGTTAATACCCGGTATAGTCTCCGCACAGAATAAAGTTATCATAAATGTTCTCACCCAACCCCGACGTGAATGGGAGCTTCTTGAACAATACCTTCCAGAATTTGAAGAAAAAGAAAATATCGATGTTGTGTTTCA
Source organism: Atribacter sp. (assembly GCF_035418125.1). Lineage (NCBI taxonomy): Bacteria > Pseudomonadati > Atribacterota > Atribacteria > Atribacterales > Atribacteraceae > Atribacter > Atribacter sp. The sequence continues at coordinate 6,818 of NZ_DAOLQM010000102.1, forward strand.
CTATTTTGCTGAATTAGAAAGAAGATCAAAATCTCGCCTTGATGCGTCAACCAAAGCCGGTCAATATCAAGTGTATTATATCGACGAAGCTAACGTCGCTGAGTTTGCAGTCAACAACTGGTTAATCCCCATTAAAGATTATTACCCTGAGGAATATGATTTCGCTGATTTTTCTGAGCCATTAGTGGCTGTTCTAACTTTTAATGACATTACCTACGGCGCTCCAATGACATTTGAAGGAAATGTGATGTTTTATCGGAAAGACCTCTTTGAAAGAGATGGAAT
>NZ_DAOLQM010000103.1:0-7095 GCF_035418125.1 Atribacter sp.
TTATATTTAAAAATTACTTCTTTAGTATTGGTTTTCCATGCATAGTACTATCAATCACCAGTTTAGCACTCAATTACCACGCAACCTTGCTGGAAATATCAGTTTTTTCCTTGTAAATTTAATCATTGGGCTTTTCCTCGTACCATATTTTATCTCGACTCTCGGGGTTGCTGCATATGGTATCATTCCCCTCGCTACCTCCCTCAATGGGTATGTTGGGCTGCTGACCCAGTCACTGAATACATCCGTATCTCGTTTTCTCACGGTTGATCTCCAGCGCCAGGATTATTCCGGGGCGAACAGGACATTTAACACAGCTCTCTTCGGGATTACAGGAATAATCATTCTGATGATCCCGATCGTCATTTTGGTCTCCCTTTATTCCCCGGTGATTTTCAATGTTCCCTCTGGACAGGAGGCAGGTGCGGTATACCTTTTTCTTGGTGTCACCAGTGCATTCCTCATCCGGTCATGGTCAGGCAATTTTTCGGTGTCACTCTTCGCCTACAATCGGCTTGATCTTCAAAACTTTGTAGGTATTGTCAATATTATTATCCAGGTAATTTGTATTGTTGCCTTTTTTTCCCTTTTTGGGCCTTCCCTTGCCTACGTGGGGCTGGCCTACCTTATCGGCGGGATAACAGCATCTATCTTGGATGTTTTTCTTGCCCGGAAGATCAATCCGCATCTTGTTATTTCAATACGTGATTTTGACCGTTCCCGATTTTCTGACATTGCAGGAATGGGGTGGTGGGTCATCGTCAACCAGGTTGGGTCACTTCTTTTCCTGAATATTGACATTATTCTTGTTAACCTGCTGTTTGGTGCAACACCTGCGGGTGAGTATGCGGTCGCACTCCAATGGGTTGTCCTGCTCCGGGCAATTGCAGGTACGGTTTCCGGTGTTCTCTCGCCAATTGTGCTGATCTATTATGCCAAAGAACAGACAGGGACACTTATCCGTGTATCCAGGAGTGCAGTGAAATTGATGGGACTCTTCATGGCCCTTCCCATTGGTCTTGTCTGTGGTTTTGCCCCGGTTTTGCTCACCGTGTGGGTTGGAAATGAATTTTCTTTCCTTTCTTTATTGCTTATCATCCTGACCGGGCACCTTTGTATTAATCTTGCTGTCCTGCCGCTCTTCTCGATTAATGTTGCATACAACCGTGTGAAGATTCCCGGTATCCTGACATTATTGATGGGTATGGGGAATGCAGTCCTTGCAATTGTTCTCTCCCGGGATGCCGGGCTTGGGTACTATGGTGTCGCACTTGCCGGAGCAATCGTTCTGATACTGAAAAATGCCTTTTTCACGCCCTGGTATGCAACGAGGGTCCTTGGGGTTTCACCCCATACTTTTTCCGGTGCCATGATTCCCGGAGTAATTGCAGCACTGGTCCTTGCGGCCTGTGCAGCTGTGGCTACCTCGATCTTTGTTATCACAAATTTATTGTGGCTTGCCGTTGCAGCAGGAATATTCAGTATTCTCTATCTCGTGATTATATGGACGGTGGGTCTTGATAACTTTGAACGAGGCATTTTTATCTCATACCTCCCAAAGTGTCGCAGGGAAGGCGGGAAATGACTCCACCGGTTATTGCATTCGTTGCCAATCGTGATTTGTGCATCGGCTGTGGAACCTGTGCAGCATTATGCCCTGACACGGTGTTGGAGATGCGGTTTTCCAGGTTCGGGGAGTATATACCCGTCGAGACCGGAGAATGTACAAAAGAATGCGGTCTCTGCCTGAAAGTCTGCCCTTTTTCAGATTCGGGAGAGAACGAGGATACAATTGGGAAGCGACTGTACGGAGAGATTAGCGGTATCAGGCACCGGGTCGAGACAGGTTATTTCCTTGACTCGTACGTGGGCCATTCCGAAAAACACCGGTTGCAAAGTGCATCGGGAGGAGTGGCAACAGGGCTTCTTGAGACCCTGCTCACAGAGGGAGTCGTCGACCATGTCATCTGCGTTGCTCCTACGGGAGACCCTGAAAGGCTCTTTGCCTTTCACATTTTCAGCAATGCCGACGACGTCCGTACCGGTGCAGGGTCTGCCTACTACCCGGTTGAGATGTCAACAGTTCTCAGGTATGTTACCGGGCACCCGGGCCGCTATGCCATAACAGGCCTCCCCTGTTTTATCAAGGCCATCCGGCTTGCCCAGCAAAGAAACAGGACATTACGGGAACGGATCCTTGTCACCGTCGGCCTCGTGTGCGGGCAGCTGAAGAGCAAACATTTCACCGAGTATATTGCTGCCCTTGCGGGAGTAAAGGGAAGGGTAACTGCAGTTCGTTACCGTGGGAAGAGTCCGGACCAGCCGGCCAGTAATTTTTATTTCTCGTTTCTTTCACAGGAAGGTGACGAGAAGAAGATCTTCCGGAGGGACGGGATTTCCGAGGCATGGACAAACCGGTGGTTCACGCCGAATGCATGCAATTACTGTGATGACGTGTTTGCCGAATGTGCGGATATCGTATGCATGGATGCGTGGTTACCGGAGTATTCGGGGGATAGCAGGGGGACGAGCCTGATTGTTGTCCGGTCACCGGTTATCAGGGAAATACTCATGAAGGGAGTATCTCTTAGTTTAAAGCCGATACCAATTGACAGGGTGATCCAGAGCCAGAGTGGAATTCTTGCAATCAAGCGACACCAGTTGAGTTACCGTCTGTACCATGATAGTCAGTCGGGGATAAGGGTTCCCAAGAAAAGAATACCAGCTGTCATCATGCACAATGTTTTCACCAGGCAACATATGAACCTAAAAGAGAAGATGCGTCTTACCACCAGGGACGCGTGGATTGTCCGGGGCGGAGATGTGCAATATCTCCGCAATAAAGTGCAGAAAGATTTGAAAAGATTGGAATTTATGAATCAGTTTTCGAGAATTATTTTTTATCCAGTACATATTATTCGTTTTTTAATAAGAAAAAGGGGGGCCATCTCCAATGGCTAGCGACAGGCCTCTTTTTATTCTTGCTGGAAATTGTCCCTATGATAACAGGGGCTGCGAGGCGATTGTCCGCGGGACTGTGAAAATATTGAGAAAGTATTTTGAAAATCCCCACTTTGTCTGTATCAGCCATTTTCAATCGGATCAACAATTCGAAGACCAGAAACGAAGGGAGAGTGACAGCGAGATCATTCATTTCAGCACCCGTCGCCTCAATAAAAGAAAGGTCATAAAAAGCGCATGGAAACTGGAAACCTGGTTTGATGTTTTCCATTATGCAATCAACAAGGATACGTTCTCCCGGTCAGTTTACAGAGATATGGTTCCTTTTCTCTCCAAGGCTGAAGCAGTTCTTTCAATCGGTGGTGATAATTACTCTCTTGACTATGGAATACCGAGGCTTTTTACCGCTCTCGATGATCTCGTGATCTCACATAAAAAACCAATTATTCTCTGGGGGGCATCTGTCGGGCCTTTCTCCTCGAAACCGGATTATGAGAAATACATGAGTGATCATCTCAGGAAAGTAACAGGCATCTATGCAAGGGAATCTGAAACCATCCGCTACCTGGAAAGCATCGGTGTAACAGAAAATGTCTACCATGTGGCAGATCCTGCTTTCCTGATGGATCCAAAACCACCTCAAAACGAGATAGATATTGAAAATGATGCAATAGGAATAAATCTCAGTCCTCTAATGGCAAAATATGTCACAAGTGGTGATAGTGAGAAGTGGATTGCCATGGCAGGAGATATTATTGCAGAGGTATCAAAACGGACGGGGAGACACATCTACCTGATGCCTCACGTAACATCCCCGCATTCTGATGATTACGCGTTTATGCAAAAAGTGATATCCCGGCTACGGGAGATTAATCACAATATTACCCTGATTCCTCCGCATTACGATGCTGCAGAAACCAAGTGGATTATCAGCCGGATGGCGTTCTTTGCAGGGGCACGGACGCACTCGACGATTGCCGCCCTTTCTTCGGGTGTGCCGACACTAAGTTTGGCCTATAGCATCAAGGCTAAGGGAATTAACCGGGATATCTTCGGCCATACTGAGTATTGTATGGAATCCAGGGATATAGAACCGGATAGTATAGTCAGTAAAATCATATCAATGCTGGATCAGGAAACCTCAATCAGGACAGAATTACGTGAACGGATCCCAAAGATTCAAAAATCGGCATTGGATGCTGGTTTGATACTCGAGCAGCTCATCAAAGAGAACTGATATGGAATTGATACCTGCGGTCTCGGTCGTCATCCCCCTCTATAATAAAGGTCCCTACATTGCTAGGGCTATTCAATCTGTTTTAAGTCAGACTATACAAGATTTTGAGATTATCATCGTGGATGGGCAGTCTACAGACGATGGGCCAAGAATTGTCAAATCATTTCAGGATAAGCGGATAATATTCATTAATCAAATAGGAAAAGGGGTGTCATCAGCTCGTAATGAAGGAATTGAACACTCCAAATCAGATTTTATTGCATTTCTTGATGCTGATGATGAATGGATGCCTGACCACCTGGAAACGTTGCTAAGGTTACGTTATGCATATCCCGAAGCAGGGGCATACACAACAGCATATCTCGTAAAATATCCCAATTTAAGAACAAAAATGCCTAATTTTTTCATGATTCCGGAAAAGCCTTGGGAAGGACTGATCCCGAGTTATTTCAAATCTGCCGCATTTGGAGCATCACCGGTTTGGACATCGGCAGTCGGTATTCCAAAATCGATTTTAAAAGAAATGAGGGGATTTAGTATGGAGGCGTGGTGGGGAGAAGACACTGACCTTTGGGGGCGAATTGCTTTGAAATATCCTATATCTTTTAGTTGGGAAGGTTTGGTTATATATCATACAGAAGCAACAAATAGACTTTGCAATAGAATTGAACCTGTTGATGAGAATATTTTTTGTCATACTGCAAGGCTCGCAATAGAAACAGGAGCAGTCTCTCCAGAGATTCGTGATGATCTTTCAGAATATATTGCAAAAAAAATTATTGAGACTGCCTGGTTTAATATACAGGCAAATCGGCGAGAACTTGCGAAAAAAAATTTAAAAAAATGCATCACAAAGAAGATGGTATTTAAAAAATATTGGACAATGATTTGGGCTAATATGCCATTTAAAATGTATTATTTATGGAGACGACTGAATTATCTCAATCCGTACCGAATTTAATATACCTCATTATTGTAATTTTCACCAAAAAGCAAGAGAAGAAAGAATGTAGATTTATTTTGATGATATTATATCAACCAAACCTGAAGAATATAAAACATTTATCTGATCATTTATTTGTATTTTATAATTATAATTAGACAAAGATTTTATAAAATACCAACCGGGTAATGAAATATAATTAATATTATTGTTTAATACAAATAAATTGTTTTCTTTATTTTTATTTTCATGATTCCCATTAATAATGAGTATTACATCATCTATTGTAAACATATTCAATGGAATATTGATTGCTCTATCAGGACTTCGAAATTTTTTAATCATAAAACCAGTTGTTAGAACGTCACTTTTAATTTCCGAATATTTTGTTCCAGCAATGTGATTCATTAACCAATCTGCTGGAGAGTTTAGATAGTGGAATTCGTCTGTAGATTTATGACCCATATAATATCCAGAATTAATGCATAAAGAAATATATAAAATTCCGGTTATAAATAATAACCATATTACTGGTTTAATAATTTTAACTTTGTTCCTAAAAGAATTATAAAAAAGACAAATACCCACATATGCAACTAAATTTATATATAAAATTTGTAATGTACCCAAAATAAAATATATAAAAAATAAACAACTACTTGAACCTAATAACGCTAAAAAAACCCATTCAACTTGATTCAGGTGTTTATTTCTAATGAAATTATGAATTAATATTAAAAATAGTGAACAGAGGACTAATAAAATTAAACAATGACGGAAAAAACCGATATAAAAAAGATAGTCTGGAGGTCCATAAAGTGCGTCAAATAAAGGATTGTTATCAGTTTTTGCAATTTTAAAAAAGGCCAAATCTCTAAATTCAATCTCTTCAAAATAGGGAAGTGCAGCCGAATAAAAAAAAATGTTTAATCCTATAGAAGTTATTAATCCAATTAAAAATAAATGAACAGGTTGTATTGAAAATTTGTCTTTACACCATTTATCCTTTATTATTTCTGAAATAATTAAAAATAAAATAAATAATAGAATCAGGGCAGATATCTTATATGAAATAAAGCATATGATAATCACTATTAACAAAATCAATAAAGAATTAAAAAAATTAATTTTATTATTTTTGTAAGATATTATCAATATAAGGATTAATGATAAATATAAAAGAAAACCCAATTCATGAATTCCTGCAACGAAAAGGTCTGGAGAGGCAAAAGGTAATAAAAACGATATGGTTAAAAGAACACTATGATAATTATTTAAAAATTTTTTAAAGATACTTATTATTAATAGAAATAGAGGGATTAATAATAATGGCATGCAAATTATTGTAAAATGAGACAGTCCAGTAATAAGCATCAATGAAATAATTATTAACTGAGATCCAGCAATATTAGTTCTGACATCACTGATATGGTGTGTTAATAATAAATTGTCATATGGTATGGCATTAATATAATAAAAATCAAGAATTGCAGGAAATATCCAGAAAATGTAAGTAATATAAAATCCAACTATAGCTATTACTATTAACTTGGAAAGGTTTGGAGATAATGTAGTTTCTTTAACAGACATATAACATCTTTTTATAGGATAATCATGCACATTAACTCATAATAAAGACAAATAGTTTGTATGCCCCCTGTATAACGTGATTCGCAATTACATTAACTGAAAAATTATTTGTATTTTTAGATTATCTCCAAAATATTTTCCCATCTTTTAAGTGTTTCCTTAAATGAATAATTTTTCTCCACGTATTGTCTTCCCCTCTCCGCAATCCCTTCCAGGTCAGGATGGTTCAACGCCCGCATCACGTTCCTTGCAATGCATTCCGGTGTGTTATTCTCCATGATAAATCCCGTCACACCATCCTGGATCACTTCGGGTATCGCCCCGACCGGTGTTGCGAGCACCGGCGTCCCGCAGGCCATGGCCT
>NZ_DAOLQM010000104.1:0-7093 GCF_035418125.1 Atribacter sp.
CCTTACTGAATGTATCTCCTTATATTCAAATGGTTATCCGTGGTTTGGTTATTTTAGGGGCAGTTTGGATGAATATGTACCGTTATCGGGTAAAACGTTAAATTTGTTTATTTTCTTTTAAAGTACTGGTTGAAAAAGGCTTATATAAAAAAGGAGATGGAAAAATGAAGTATTTTGAAAACCTACTCCATTCAATAAAAGAGTTGCCAATTTTTGATGTTCATTCTCATATTTCAATCGATCAACCTCAGTGTCGTGACTTGTCCGACATCCTCTTTTATCATTTTATGAGACGGGAGCTTTACTCAGCCGGCCTAAAAGACGATAATTATTTGGTTTCTAATACTCCGTTTGAAGAAAGAATCGGGGAATTTTTTAAATATAAACCTTTGGTTGAAAACACAACTACCTTTTGGTGCATTAAAAAAATATTAAATGATATTTATCATGTAACTGATGGTGATATACGCCCTGACAATTGGAAAGATTTACAGCAACAAATTATTCAGAAAGGCAGAGATTTTTCCTACCCAAAATCGATATTGAATCGGATGAATGCTCAATGTTCACTCATTTGTGAAAATCATTGGAGCCAAGAAGGATTGGCAAGAAATCAGTTTTTAATTCCCTTATACGAAGATTTAGATCTTTTCCATTTTGACCCAACCCGAAATTTAAGCCTTCTTGATTTAATAGCTAAAGAGTATGGTGGTTTACCAGAGAATAGTGATCAAGCTCAACAGTCAATTTACGATTTCTTTAAAAAGAAATCCCAATCGGGGATTCGGTATTTTACCGCTTTTATCAGCTCGGCATTTCATTTAATAAAACCGGTTTCAGGTCAAATCAATGAAATTTATGATAAGAAAAAAACCGGAACTCAACTGAGTGCCGAAGAAAACCACATCTTATTTACCTGGTTATTTTATAGTTATTTAGAAGCACTCCAAAGCATTGGAACGCCAGCACAATTTGTTATTGGAGCGTATTGGGCTCGTCCTGGGATGAGATATGGCGAGTCCTATGTCTGGAATAATCATCAATTAAGTCTTGACCTCGTAGAAGTCTTTAAAGATTTCCCGAAGATTTCAATGAGTTTAATGTTTGCATCGCTTTCGATGGCACAAGAATTTACCATAATTGCCAGAATGCTACCCAATGTGAGTTTGCTCGGTTTTTGGTGGCATACTCTGATACCGAATATTATTGAACAATTAATTTCTCAAAGAATAGAATCCCTTCCTTCCAACAAGTGGATTGCCATTGCTACCGATGCCTATTCAGTAGAATGGGCTTATGGAAAGGTGAGTTTGGTTCTTCATTGTTTAGCCCGAGTTTTAAGCCAAAAAGTTGAAGAAGGATATTTTACCGAAAAAACTGCCATTGAATATGCTCGTCGGATTCTCTATGAAAATCCGCAAGAAATATATCAATTGAAACTAGATTGAGGGATGGTTATACCCCAAATTCTTTTGATAGAGCCTTTTTCATAATTTTGACGGGAGCATCTAAACCGGTCCAGAGTTTAAAACCAATTGCGCCTTGGTAAACTAACATTCCCAAGCCGTCCAGGGTTTTAGCACCTCGTTTTTCGGCTTCTTGTAAAAATTGGGTATGAGGTGGATTAGGAATGACATCACAAACAACCAGATTAGGTCTGATTGTGTCATACTGAATATTTGGTTTTTGACTGGTATTGGGGAAAAGACCAATTGAGGTTGCATTAACAAGGATATCGACAGGAGAAGGAAGGGGGAAGGCGGATGTCCAAGGCTCATAGTGGGCGTTAACAGGGGTTTTTTCCCGGAGAAGATTAACTAATTCTTCACCCCTTTTTGGGGAGCGATTAACGATAGTTATTTCTTTTACTCCAGCTAAGGAAAGTTCAACACTAATTGCTCGCGCAGCGCCTCCGGCGCCCAAAATCACCACTTTTTTCCCACGAGGGTCAGTTTTGGCATCAAGATTGAGAGAGGTAAGGAATCCCTTTCCATCGGTATTGGTTCCAATTAATTGGTTATCTCGCCGATAGACTGTATTCACCGCACCCATTAATTGAGCATCGTGCGTGACTTCATCTAAATATTTTAATACTTCAACTTTATGAGGAATTGTGAGGTTGATTCCCCGCATATTGAAAGCCCGGATTCCTTTTATGGCATCTTCTAAATCTGCAGGAAAGACTTCAATGGTCAAGTATCTCCAATTGAGATTTAAGGCGCGAAACGCTGCTTCTTGCATGATGATGGTTGGATTTTCATCAACAGGATGGCCGAAAACTCCTACTAATTCAGCCTTATAATTTAGTTTTGATAACTTATTCATTCATATCACCTCTTTCATTCATATTTTACTCAAAGAAGATCTCATTGTAACTAAGTATTAAATTGCCTTTTGATAAATTGGCTGTTGTAAAGATTAGTTTTACAATTACACTTTGAAAAAATCCATAATAGTGAAATTTATATTTTTTTCACAAAAAAAGACCTTATGATTTTTACTTAGTAGTTAAATATTAAAAACTACTGTCATATATTTTTATATATATTGACATCTGTCAATTATATTGATAGGATTGGAAGTGATAGAAAATAGCTTTTAAAAACTAAAAAATTGAAGGAAGTGGGATTACGATGGCCATAGTTTTGCGTCCTCGCCAGCAAAATAACCAAACAATTTCAATTGGATTCAGTGGAGCAGCAGGGGTTGGAAAAACTACTTTGGTGAAAGAGCTTTTTAGCTATTACAAGAAACAAGGATTGATAGTGGATGTAATCAATGAGGTAGCACGTGACATATTCTCTATTTATAGTCAAACCCATGGTGTGAGAACTCTTGAAGAAATGCGATTGATTCCAGAGCTATATCTCATGTTTCAAAATGATGTATTGGAAATCCAGATTACTCGAGAAATGAGAATTCGAGAAAAATCACCCGAACTCTTATTACTCGATCGAACCGTTTATGATAATTATCTTTATACTCTTTTGTATTGTCGAAGGAGTGACCATTCGGAGTTATTTGATAGGATAACGAAAAGATTTTATGAATACCTTATATCACAACCCTATCAGCAAATTATTTATCTTTTACCCCATGGAACCAAGAATTATGATGAATTTCGCGCCAGTGAAGATTTAAACAACCAAGAGGTTCAGGATGTAGTTTTAAGGTTACTTACCAGTTTTTCATTAGATCGTATAAAATGGGTTACTACGACTTCTCTTGAAGAAAGATTTGGGTATTTGGTTTTCCTTATTGATGGTTGGTTGAAAAAGAAAAATTTATTACCAGTGTAAATGCATTTATAAGTTTAATCAGTGCTTTTATCTCTTATAAAAAAAAGAGTTATGCATCGATTTATTGTTCCTGCTCATCATGTGATAGAAAAGATTGTGTTATACTATGAATTGCGACTCAATTCTCATCAAATAATTATTATGAGTATAAGCTTGAAAGACGAAACCGACTATACTCAAAACCAATTTCGAATTAATATGGGGAGGATATTAAATGGATGCATTAAAACTTGCTGGATTGTGGAAAACAAGAGATAGAAATGGGAATGTTTTTTTAAGTGGTCGATTAAACACCATGAATAAAATTCTCATATTACCCAATACCGGCAAACAGAAGGATGAGGATCCGGATTATTTTTTTTATATTGCACCCCTTAAGCCAAGGCGGCCTGATGGATCTAGAAAAAAGGAAGGAAATCCTCGTGAAATTCGTAGAAATGTAGCGCAAGATAATACTCAAAAAAACTCTGAACCAGCTGAATCTTAAATTGATGAATTATATAATTATTTCTAGGTCAAGCCTAATTAATTAAAATACGTTTCTTTAATAGAATCTTTTAGGTTAGAGCGAAGGTATCTGGAAATTTAGCTATTTCCAAGAGTAAGTCATTTTTGATGAATTAAAAAAGTATAGCTTTGGAGTAACGAATACGAATAAATATTTCGGGATAAATTAAAAAATATATACAAATTTGCGTTACAATTAAGATAGAAAATAAATTTATTGGGAGGAGGGGTATTATGGCTTGGCAAATAGAAAAAAATTCAGAAAAGAAAATCTGCTTCATATGTGGATTTGCAATTCAACCTTATGTACCCTGTGTATGCCGCGAGGAAGACGAAAAAGTTGTCGAGTGTGCTCATCTTTCCTGTTTCAAAAAACAACACCCAGAAGAATTTGAACAACTTCAAAAATAATGTGGTAGTCATTAATAGAGTGAGTATAACTTCAAGATTTTAATTATTTTTCTGTGAATAAGAAGGGATAGAATAAACAAATCTTGTAGTTCCTGAATATTGCATCAGGTAAGTAATTACTCCGTCAAACGTGGTTAGGTGAATAGTTCTATATGATATTGGTTTTTTGGTAAGTTGTTCTTTTTTTAATTAAGGATTGGGTAATAGCTGACCCCTTAACTCTCCAATTTGATGAAGTAAAGTATCAACCTGCACAAAAACTCTTCGGTTTTCTATTTCTTGGATTAATGTAGAAAGAGGGAATCCTTTTAATCTACCCGCCAGTCGATCTTCAGTAATAATTCCTTCGGCAAGAACCCCCTCAAATAGTCCTTTATATTTTAACGGAGTTGGTGGAGGAGTTTCTGGAAAAAGCCACACAATTAGAGAACCTTCTTTTCCTGGAGAACCCAAACGTAAAGTTACCATTAACACATCATAAATATTATAAACTTCAACTCGATAGCTGATTTGATTCATTTCTTGGTTCAAACCAAAAAAAGCTTTTCCAAAGGCTCCGGTATTTTGTGGCGGTATAGCCTCATCTCCAGATAGAATTGCCACATATTGATAATTTTGGCTTATTGGAATAGGTTCAATTGCCAGGGTTGTTAATGTTCCCAAAAAGATTAGACTCAAAACCGCCAAGAGGAAAGTGTAGGTTTTCATTTTTAACCACCTTTTTCTTGTGATTATTCAAGACAATAAAACTGTTTCTGGTAAATTCAAAGCAAGCTGTGAATAAGGTGCTGCGGAGAAATATAATGTCTTTTTATAAAAAATGAATATCTTTTTCTAATTCTTATTATACAATATCAGAAGAATTATTTTAGGCAGGTAAAACTGCAGCGCTTGTTGCCAGGATTGAATTTTAATTGAGGAATTAATTTTTTAAAGAGAGCGAGGAGTGTTGGATGCAATATTTATTAATTGCCTGTGATATTTTTGTAAGAGAAGTTTCTTATATCATTGCTTCTTCCTTAAGTACAATTAACGTTAAATTCTTAGAAAAAGGGCTTCACGAAAGACCTGATTACCTTAGAGAAATTTTGCAGAGAGAAATCGTCCAAGCCAGCCAGGGTGAATATAATTATGACGCGATATTGCTCGCCTATGCCTTATGTGGAAATTCAACCAAGGGGATCATTGCCAAAGACCTTCCGGTTGTTATCCCAAAGGCTCATGATTGCATTACTCTTTTTTTGGGTTCGAGAGTGAAATATCTTGATGAATTTAATAATCATCCCGGAACCTATTATTACACACCGAGTGCAGTAGAAAGAGGGTATGCAGTTGGGTCGGAAACCAATGAAAATTTAGAAAGGAAATACCAGGAATACCTTGCAAAATATGGAGAGGATAATGCTAAATATTTAATGGAAATTGAAGAAGGTTGGATGAAACACTATAGTTACGCTGCCAGTGTTGATTTCGAGTTTTTTCGTTTTTTAAATTATCATGACCAAGTTAAAGAAATTGCCCAAAAAAAATCTCTTCAATACCGAGAAATTGCCGGGGACCTCAATTTATTAGAGAAGCTTCTTAATGGAGATTGGAATCATCATGAATTTCTTGTACTACAACCCGGACAGCAAGTGGAAGTAACCAACGATGATTCAGTTATTGCTGGAGTTGATATTCAGAAGTAAACTTGTTTTTAATCAATATTTTATTTTTAGGTATTAAATGCATTTATGAAATGTTAGAAGGAGGGTTATTCAATGCTCTATTTAAGAAGTTCTCGGAATTGGTTAATTAGCTTTACAGCGTTGCTCTTTTTTTTAATTGTTATACCAGCAAACGCAGATGATTCGACAATAAGCTTACCGCCGTTGAATCCATCACCTTTAATTGAATCTGCTCCAGGCGGGCTTCCTCAAATGGAAACCGGTGAACAACTCCCATCATTTGATCAACCCAATATAAATGTATTTAAGGACCCTCAAGGGAAATACACTATTACCTTCCCTCAAGGAACAACACAACAACCAGGCCCCGATGATGATATCGTTGCTTTCTCACTTCCCGATCAAGCCAAAGCCTATATACCCAAAGTAGCTAATCCGGAAGCAAACCAAGAGGCATTTTTAGACATTGAGGATGATATTTTAGGTCAAGGTGGCAATAAGGTTGGTCAAAGCATCATTCAAGTTGGAGATCGAACTGCTCAGGTTAATCTTTATGGAATGGAGGGAAGCGCGCTATCTGATATGACCGGTGAGGAATTTACCCAGAACCTAATGTATGCAATTGTTATGGTGCTATATCCGAATACCAATCTAATGACCATTATAATTCTTCCCAAGGATACTTATAATAATGCGCAATCCTGGATTTTGGAAACGATTAAAGGTGTGGTTTTTCAATAGAATAGACCCTCATGCTGCTTAGCAACACCAGATGACAATGAAAATACCAGGGATTCAACCTGCCATAGCAGGTTGCTACGTTAATTAAAGAATGGGCACAATTCATTGTGCCCCTACGTTTTTTTAATTCTTTGGTAGGAGCTTGATTTATTATGCCCATTCTAAATCCGTCATTGCGAGGAGACCAACCGTTTTTTGGTTGGACGACGTGGCAATCTCATTCTTAAAAACAGTGAGCCGTGAGTCGAATAAAAGAAACAGCGATTGATGATCATAACAACTATCTGGTGATCCTTTTTAGAAAGACTTGAAGATTTCATACTTAATCATATTTTTGAATTAAAAAAGAAAAAGATGAGATCCTCACGCCATTAGATACTGAGGGGGAGAGGGCGCGAGGGGGAGAAGGGGAGAAAATTTGAGGATGGGACCCTCACGGCTTCAAAAAACGAAGCCTCAGGATGACGG
>NZ_DAOLQM010000105.1:0-2063 GCF_035418125.1 Atribacter sp.
AACCCGGTTGCATCTCGCTTTAGCGGAATAAATAATCGAGGAATTTTAGTTCGTACCTATATTTTAAGTGGTCTTTGTTCTGGTTTGGCATCGATCATCATGATTTCGAGGGTTAATTCGATCCGGCCGGGTTATGGGTCAGCCTATCTCCTTCAAGCTATTTTAGTGTGTGTTTTAGGAGGGGTCGATCCCAGCGGAGGATATGGAAACATATCTGGCTTGGTTATGGGAATAATTGTTTTACAAATCCTTCAAAGTGGTTTTAATATTTTATCTTTTAGCCCTTTCTTTAAAAACGTGGTTTGGGGTTTAATGTTGATTTTGGTGATGATCCTCAACTTTTATAGTTCAAGATATACCCACAAGATAAGAAAAAGATTGAATGTCGACTAAACTAATGTGGGCATTTTTGAATAACTTTTTTCCAAAACCAATAGCTCAATGAGCTGAGAAAGGAGTCATAAATGGCTGCCGGGAAAAAACTGAAACTTTCTGTAGGAATTTGGTGCATGGGAGGGATGTCTGACCGGTTTTTGCCTCAGGGATATGAAGAACCGCTTAACATCCAGGAACGATTAAAACGGGTGAAAAAGGTACCAGAAGTTGAGGCGATTGAATTTTTTGATGATGAATTTGAAAAGATAAGCCCCCGAGATTTTAAATCCTTACTTGAAGATAATGGTTTAAAAGTGAGCTGTATCAATCTCAACACTCACTCTCGTCCCAAATGGCAGTTGGGTGCTCTTACCCACCGAGATGAAAAACTTAGACGTGAAGCCATTGATGCCGCTAAAAAATTGGTGGATTTAACTGGATTGTTGGAGTGCGATTCAATAGGCCTTTGGTTGGGAGTGGATGGTTTTGATTATCCCTTCCAAGTCGATTATGGAATTGAATGGGATTTACTCATGGAGTCGGTCGGGGAAATTGCTGATTATGGTTCACAGGTGAAGATATCTCTTGAATACAAACTCAAAGAACCACGACAGTATCTCTTGGTGGGAAATGCTTTTCGATCGCTTTATCTTATAAAAGCTTTAAACCGGAAGAACATTGGAGTGACGGTTGATTTCGGCCATGCTCTGATGGCGAAAGAAAATCCTGGTGAAGTGGTTTCGATACTCTCCCGAGAAAAGGTGCTCTATAATGTCCATTTTAACGATGCCTATCGGGAGTGGGATGATGATCTCATAGCTGGGAGCACCAACCTCTATGAAACCCTGGAGTTTCTTTACTATATAGAGAAATCCGGTTATCAAGGTTATCTCGGTTTTGACATATTCCCTTACCGCATTCATCCAATTCGAGCTTTGGAATTGTGCACTCGAAACACCCTGGACCTTTATCGTTTGCTGCAAGAGGTGGATAAAGAATCCTTGTTAAGGGGACAAAAGAAGATGGATGCAGCCGACACTCACGAAGTAGTCCGAAAAGTTTTCTTTAAGTGAGACGCTTGTGTAAGGCCGTCTAATAATTTTATTCAGTCTAGTGACAAGTGTAAATATAGCAGTCATCCTGAGGCTTCGTATTCCGAAGCCGTGAGGATCTCATCTTTTAATCGTATTTCTTAATTCTTTTCTCAAAATAAACATTAAAAACCAAAAGGCTCCCACCCCGCCGTAAAGCGGCACCCCTCCAAGGAGGGAAAATATTCATTTAATTCCCCCATTGAAGGGGGATTAAGGGGGGTGTGCCTTTTTCTTTTTAAGCATTTTTCACTCATTTTGGTATTTTCAGGATAGATATCCATGTTACTTTGCAGCACCAGATAAGGGTGAAAATCAAAATTCGACAGGCCATGGCATGTCGTTACATTAATTAGGTGCAATAAATTGCGTCCCTACATTTTATAATCTTTTGTAAGGACTTGATTTATCATGCCCGTTAGTTTTCAGAATTGACCTTCATGCTGACAACCAGCATCAGACGACAATGAAAATATATTCTCAGAATCAAATCTCCCCCTTTTCTAAAGGGGGAGATTTGATTCTTTTACTGTTTCGTCATTGCAAGGAACGGAGTTGACGTGAGAATCTCATCCACCCACTCCGTCATTCTGAGGA
>NZ_DAOLQM010000105.1:2163-4137 GCF_035418125.1 Atribacter sp.
GCAAGGAACGGAGTTGACGTGAGAATCTCATCCACCCACTCCGTCATTCTGAGGAACGTATTGTGTGACGTGAGAATCTCATCCTTTAGGGTATTTTAAAAACAAAGAAATATTAAAGATGAGATCCTCAAACACTCACTAAGCGAGGGCTCCGGATGACGCATCGCTATAATTCCTTCTCCCTCCAATGCTTTTTTAAACCTACAGTTGTTCATTGTTTTAGCGCTTTTAATAGCTTTTGGTGAATAGCCGGCGGAGCTGCTAATATATCTCCCTCATAAAGATCAAAGTCTCCGCCGCTTGGGTCGGTAATTATAGCTCCGGCTTCCTTCGCGATTAACACTCCTCCAGCTAAGTCCCAGGAGGAAAGGTCATATTCCCAATATCCATCTATAATTCCACAGGCAACATAACAGAGCTCTAAGGCCGTACTCCCTAAAACCCTCAAATCGGTAAGTTTCATAGCCAACCGAATTTCCTTTTCAATTCGAGAATGTTTCCCTTCTTTATAGGGAAAACCAGTTACTAAATAGCTTCCTTCTAAGATAGTTCGATCGGAGACGGTGATTCTTTCTCCGTTTAAGAAGGCACCCTCCCCTTTTTGGGCATAAAACAAATCCCGTCTAATAGGATCGAAAACAACCCCAATTACCGGTTCATTGTTTTCCCAGTATCCTAAAGACACAGAGAAGAAGGGATATTTATGAACAAAATTAAAAGTCCCATCCAGAGGATCGACATAGAATGCCCGGGATTGCCTTCTGGTTTGGATGCTGTCCTCTTCTCCAACTACAGGAATATCTGGAAATCGCTTGGTTAAAATTGAGTTGATCTCTTCTTGGGACTCTATATCGATATTGGTTACTAAATCATAAGAAACCGATTTTTGAAGGACAGAAAGATTTTCCTTCTCAAAGTACTTTTTCAGAATATTTCCACCAGTGAACGATGCAATAATCATTGCCTCCAAGATGCTGGAAGACATACATTAAAACCTCCAATCAAAATAATAGTTGAATTGTTAAGCTGTTTATACTGGTTACTCGATACTGATTCAAATATTAAAATCATCGCAGCCCTGGAAAATGAAACTTTAGGAAGATGGTTTTTTACCATCACTCTCCTCTAAATTTTTTTACTCTATTCATGAATGTTTTGACCCGCTCTTCATCGACATGGTTTTCGAATTTCCCATCTTGTTTAAAGGTAGTTCCTACTACGGCTCCATCAGCAAACTCAAGTTGTTTTTCCAAGTTATCCAACCGGACACCGGTATTGGCGAAAATGACGGTATCTGGCAAAGCTTCTTTGACTTTTTTTAGAATTTGTACATCGGTTTCAGCTCCTGCTGTTAATCCTGAAACGCACAAAGCATCAGGGCGATCGTTAAAAACCGTTGATTTAGCAATGCTGACGATATCCCGATTAGCGAGATATTGAGCGGCTTCCGGTACGATATTAAACAGCAGCTTTACATTTTGAGCTCCGATGGCATATTGGTGACGCACTGTCTCTCCAAAATTAGTATTCCAAAGGCCAAAATCACTGGCGTAGACTCCACTGAAAATCTCTCGTACAAATTGAGCACCAGTGGCTGCGGCTAAATCAAGACTCGCCACTGGATCCCAGAGAACATTTACTCCGAAGGGTACTTTAATATGTGTTATAAGCTCCCCTATTATCCGAGCCATCGATGCAACAGTGACTGTATCGACTTTAGTCATATAGGGCAAGCTGAATTCATTGGAAAACATCACAGCATCGATTCCACCATTTTGGAGAGCAGTTAAGTCTTTGATTGCCCATTCTACAACTTTCTTCATTCCACCTTTATGGTCAAAACCTGGATCACCAGGCATAGCACCAAAGTGGCACATGGCAATGATGGGCTTTTGACAGTGAAATACTTCTTTTAACCAATTTGATTTCGGCATTATCTATTCCTCCTCGAAATGTAATTATTTTTTAATTTTT
>NZ_DAOLQM010000105.1:4237-7056 GCF_035418125.1 Atribacter sp.
GAGGATTAAGGTGAGGGGGAAGACCAGCATAAACCTCTACTCGGATAAAGAGTCAGATAACTCATGCATAAGTTCCTTGGTATTTTCATAAAGAGAACGGGAGAGACGATAGTTAAAATCATATTTTCTACTTGCTTCTAAATCAGGTTGAACAATTTTTCCGATTTGAACCCAATGGTCAATTTCAGTCAGATTATTAAATAATCCGATACCCACCCCTGCCATAAAGGCATCTCCATAACTGGCACCGATTTGTTCTTTAGGGATAGACAAATTAACTCGGGTTATATCTGAAACAATCTGCATCCATAAGTCATTTTTAGTCCCACCACCGGTGGCCAAAATACGTCTGGGTTTTACTCCTTCCTCTTCCATGACTTCCAGATTATGTCGAATACCATATCCCACCCCTTCCAATATAGCTCGGTAGATATCAGCCTTGGTGTGTCTGAGGCTGATACCAAAAAACATTCCCTTTGCTCTCGGATCATTCAAAGGTGTTCGTTCACCTTCAAAATAGGGAAGAATAATAAGCCCCTTAGCGCCAGGTGGAGACTGGGCTGCTAATTTTGCTAATCGGTCGTAGGCGTTACTGCCTTCGTTTTTTTCTTTTTCCAGTTCTAATTCGGCAAATTGGTTCCGAAACCAGGTGGTAATACTTCCAGCGGTTGAAGTTCCTCCTAAAAAAGTATAAGCATCTTTTTCTAGAAAAGGAGCGCTCCAAAAATGACTGGTATTCACCAAATCGGCTGTTTTAACAATAAAGAAAATACTACTTCCAAACATAAGCATCATATCATTGAATTCTCTTACTCCAGTGCTGATGGCTTCAGCGGCAGCGTCGGTTGTTCCAACGATGACCGGAGTACCGGAAGCTAAGCCGGTTTCTCGAGCTGCCTGCTCGGTGACTCGGCCGGCTATTTCGCAGCTCCAGAAAGCCTTGGGAAGTCGGTCAATAGGTGTGATGTAAGAAGCAATTTCCTCCCGCCAACCTAAATTATGGACATCGAACAATGGGGCATAACCGTTCGCAGTATAAATATCAATTGTGGCTTCACCGGTCAGTCGGTAAACGAGGTAAGCCTGACTGGTGAGAAACCATCTGGTTTTCTGAAAAACCTCCGGTTCATGGTTTTTAATCCACATAATTTTAGGACCGGAAGCCTGAGAACTTAGATGCATTCCACTATGTTGAAAGATTTCCTCTCTCCCCAAGGTTTTTTCCAAATATTCTATTTCCTGAGTAGTTCGAGTATCGATTCCATAGAGAATCGCCGGTCTCAGCGGTTGGCCTGCTTCGTCAATAGGAAGAACACAGGAACCGATGGCACTAGTCCCTATTCCCAAAATTTGTTTTGGATCAACCCCCGATATGCTAAGAAGATTTTTAACGATTTCAACGAAATCGTGCCACCACACCCGATCGGCATCATGCTCGAAATAACCGGGCTTAGGCATGTCCATTCCATGAGGAACAACCTTTTGAGCAATTATTTTCCCATCCTCTTGAACCAAAACCCCTTTGGACGAATAAGTGCCGATATCAACTCCCAGCAAATACCCTTTGGCCATAAAATTCTCCTTAGATCAACATTTTTCCCTTTTGGAAAATTAAGTTCCCATCCAGATAGACTTCTCCCTCTTTTCGCATATCCTTCACGATATCCCAATGAATGGCCGATTTATTAGTTCCTCCGGTTTCGGGGTAAGCACGACCAAGAGCAATATGAATTGTCCCACCGATTTTTTCATCAAGGAGAATATCCTTGCAGAAGTACTTGACTTCGGGGTTGGTTCCAAAAGCGAATTCTCCGATCCGGCTGGCGCCTGGGTCACTTTGGATGGTCGATTGGAGAAAATCTTGATGAGTTGATGAAGTCGCTTTGACCAGCTCTCCTTTTTGCCATTGTAAGTGAACGTCGTACATGAGGCGTCCGCCCAACACCCCCGGGAATTCAAAGTAGATCTCTCCTTCAACCGTTGAGTCGTCGGGTGAAGTCATGATTTCACCATCTGGCATATTTATTTTGCCGTTTGCTACTTGCCAACTCCGACCTTTCACCGAAAAATGCAGGTCAGTTTTGTAACCAAGTATTCGAATCTCACTTCCCTGGGATAAAAGTGTTGCCCAGCGGTTCCATTTCTCACTTATTTCCGACCAATCTAATAGACAAGCATTAAAAAACATATCGGTAATAGTTTCCTCATCCATTTCAGCTTCCTGAGCCAGAGAAGCATTCGGTACCCGCACTAAACACCAGCGAGTTTTTTCCCAGCGCAGGGTCGATATTTTTCCCATCGAACGGCGTAACTGGGCAAGCTTAGGTGATGGTATATCCCAAAATACCTTCAAATTATGAGCGCCGCGCAATCCAATGTATACATCTGCCCACTCCATTCCATAGGCTTCAATCTCGGGAACCCATTCGATTTGTTGATCAGAACCATATTTGAGTAAAGAACGATTTAATTTTTCCGATAGAAATTGTACCTGTGGGTGGGCACCTGCTTGAACACATGCTTCATAAACGGCTTGAACCAAGGGATAGGTTTCAATTTCCGTCATAGCAATCATAACCCGTTCGTTCGGTTGAACGCTGGTTGAATAATTGACCAACAACTTTCCCAGTTCTTTCCAACGCTTATCCATATTGTTTTCCTTTTATGAATTCTTCTTTTTTTATCGTTCAATTATTTTACCATAGGTATTTCTTTATTTATTCTTAGATTGATAATTGGTACTATCAATAATCCAAAGATAAGGGCGTAGACTAATGATACCAGTAAAATAATTATGGATACCAAAATCATTGAAATCT
>NZ_DAOLQM010000106.1:0-1315 GCF_035418125.1 Atribacter sp.
ACCCGAACGGATAGACCGTCGATCTCAATATTGACTCCCGAAGGAACAACGATCGCTTTTTTCCCTATGCGTGACATATCATGGATCCCCTTTCTACCATATATAACAGATGACCTCTCCGCCAACTCCTGATTTTTTTGCGGTTTTTCCAGTCATAATTCCCTGTGAGGTCGATACGATTACCGTTCCCATCCCACCCAAGAGAACGGGTATTTCATCTTTTCCTGCATAAATCCGTAAACCTGGTTTACTGATTCTTTTTAAACCATTGATAATTCGCTCTTTTTTCATTCCATATTTCAGATCAATTATCATATCACTTAACTTATTCTCACGAGCTACTATTTTATAGTTTTGTATATATCCTTCTTCTTTTAAAATGCGGGCTAATTCTCCTTTTAGCTTCGAATAAGGTATCACCACAGAATTTTCTCGCGCCTTTAGAGAATTCCGTATACGGGTAAGCATATCAGCAATAGGATCAGTATGTGCCATTTTATTTATTCCTTCCTACCAACTCGATTTGGTAACACCGGGTATTTCTCCCTTATTAGCCAGGGACCGGAAACAGATTCGACACATGCCAAAATCCCGTAAATATCCTCGGGACCGGCCACACAAGGCGCAACGATTTCGGTATCGATTTTTATATTTTAATTGTTGTTGGTTTCGAACAATTTTGGCCTTTCGAGCCATTCAGTTTTCCTCCTTTACTTTCGAAAAGGTAATCCCAAAACTTCAAGAAGTGCTTTGGCTTCTTCATCGGTTTTGGCAGTTGTAACAAAAGTAATATTCATACCTCTCACTCTTTCAACTTTATCATAATTTATTTCGGGAAAAATGAGTTGTTCTCGAATCCCAATAGTACAACTCCCCCTACCGTCAAAACACCCATCAGGAAATCCTCGAAAGTCTCTTATTCTTGCAATTGAGATATTGAGGAAACGGTCCAAAAACTCAAACATCCGTTGACCCCGAAGGGTAACCTTACATCCAATTGGATTTCCTTTTCGCAATTTAAAGTTAGAAATCGATTTTTTCGCTCGGGTAATAACCGGCCTTTGTCCGGTTATGGCAGTCAATTCATCAACAGCGAGATCAAGGAAATGTTGGTTTTGAGTAGCATCTCCTATTCCTTCATTAATTACTATCTTGATCATTTTTGGTATTTCCATTACGTTTCCATACCCAAACCGCTTCATAAGGACCGGTATGACTTCATTAGCGTATTTTTCCTTGGTAACTGACACTCCCAAAATCCTCCTTATACCTTGTCAATAATTTCACTGCATTTTTTGCAGATACGTACCCGGTA
>NZ_DAOLQM010000106.1:1415-6866 GCF_035418125.1 Atribacter sp.
ACTTCTGGAGCGAGGGAGACGATTCTCATAAATTGTTTCTCACGCAGTTCTCGCCCAACTGGTCCGAATATGCGAGTCCCTCGTGGGACATTCGCCGGTGTAATGAGGACTGCAGCATTATCATCAAAGCGGATATAGGTTCCATCCACCCGACCGATTTCTTTACGAGTTCTCACCACTACCGCTCTGACTACTTCACCTTTTTTCACATTTGATCGTGGCTCTGCCTCTTTAACAGCAGCTATGATTATATCTCCAACCGATGCGTATCGACGTCTAGAGCCACCCATAACCCGGATGCACATTATCTTTTTGGCACCGGTATTATCGGCAACTTCAAGCATTGTTCTCGATTGAATCAATGTCCTCTCCTCCCTTTATTTTCGCCTTTAAAGTTACATCCACTACTCTCCACCGAACCGTTTTACTGAGAGGCCTGGTTTCTTCGATTATGACCCGATCTCCTACATCACAAATACCGGCTTCGTCGTGGGCTTTATACTTTTTGGATTTTTTCATTTTTTTCTTATAAAAAGGATGTTCGCTAATCCGTATTACTCGAACCAGTACAGTTTTATCCATTTTATTGCTTATAATTTCACCTGTGAATCTTTTTCGGTCAGCCATTTGATTTGACCTCCTGCGTCTTTCCAAACATTTCACGTTCATTGACAATGGTTTTGATCCGGGCAATATCTTTTTTAACCATGTGAATCCTTCGAGGATTCCCCAATTGTCCTGTTATCGCTTGAAATCGTAAATTAAAAAGCTCGGTTCGCAGGTCACTCAACTTTTTATTAAGCTCATCCCCAGTCATGTTGCGGATTTCCGAAGCTTTCATTAACAACACCTCTATTCTGCTTTTCTCTCAACTATTCTTGTTTTAATGGGCAACTTCTGAGCAGCCAGGTGAAGTGCCTCATAGGCAATTTCCCGGTCAACACCTGATACTTCAAAAAGAACGCGTCCGGGTTTGACCACCGCTACCCATCCCTCAACTGGTCCCTTACCTTTTCCTTGACGAGTTTCAGTCGGTTTTTTGGTAAAAGGTTTATCTGGAAAAATCCGAATCCAGATCTTTCCCTTTTTAAGATGCCGAGAAATGGCGATTCGAGCTGCTTCGATTTGAGGATTCGTTATCCATTGTGGTTCTAATGCTTGTAAACCGAATTCGCCAAAATCTACGGTTGCACCGCGGGTTTCAACACCACTCATCCTTCCACGGTTTTGTTTTCTATATTTAACTCTCTTCGGAATCAACATATGCTTCAGTCTCCTCCTTACGATTATCAACCTTGGTACTGGATACTCCTTCCAGAACCTCACCGGTTTTAATCACTTCACCCTTAAAAATCCACACTTTCACTCCGATTTTGCCATAGGTGGTGTTCGCTTCGGTAAATCCAAAATCTATATCAGCCCGAAGAGTTTGCAAGGGTAATCGACCCTCACGATACCATTCTTCTCGTGCAATTTCTGCTCCGGAGAGTCTTCCTGAACAGGAAATTTTTATTCCAATAGCACCTGATCGAAGAGCACGAGTAATGGCTTGTTTCATTGCTCGTCGATAGGAAACCCTTCTTTCAATTTGAAAAGCAACATTTTCAGCAACCAAGTAAGCATCAATTTCTGGAACCTTAATCTCATCAACAGTAATTTGAACATTTGGATTATCAACCAATTTTTGAATCGATTGACGAAGACTTTCAACTTCAGATCCTTTTCGTCCAATTACAATTCCTGGCCGTGAAGTTTTTATAATTACCTTAACCTGGTTGGCAAGTCTTTCTACTTCAACTGCTGAAACACCGGCTCTTTGCAACTTCTCTCTAACAAACTGTCGAATTCGAAGATCTTCTGCTAAATATTCTCGATATTTTTTATCTGCATACCAGCGAGATTGCCATCCTCGAATAATTCCTAACCTAAGTCCTATCGGATTAACTTTCTGTCCCAATTAGCTTCCCTCCTCCATATCTGATACTGCAATGGTAATATGAGAAGTCCTTTTTCGAATAACATTTGCTCTTCCCATTGCTCGAGCTCGAATTCTTTTCATGGTTGGACCTTGATTTACAAAGGCCTTTGAAACCACCAAACTATCGGTATTTAAGTTAAGGTTGTTTTCTGCATTGGCAACTGCCGACTTAAGCACTTTATAAACCAGTCGGGAAGCTT
Source organism: Atribacter sp. (assembly GCF_035418125.1). Lineage (NCBI taxonomy): Bacteria > Pseudomonadati > Atribacterota > Atribacteria > Atribacterales > Atribacteraceae > Atribacter > Atribacter sp. The sequence goes on from NZ_DAOLQM010000106.1 coordinate 3,594, forward strand.
TTTTGGGAACAAATTGAAGCAAAGATAAAGCTTCATCGGCTTTTTTCCCACGGATGATATCAACAACTTGTCGAGCTTTCCGTGGTGATATTTTGATATATTTTGCGGTCGCTCTCGCTTCCATCTATGTTATCCTCCCTCTTATCTGAGCGCCGTTGATCGCTCGGTAGGATTTCCGTGGCCTTTAAAGGTTCGGGTTGGCGCAAACTCGCCCAATTTATGCCCTACCATTTGCTCAGTGATATAAACCGGAATATGCTTTTTTCCATTGTGAACTGCAATAGTATGCCCGATCATGTCCGGTATAATCATACTGGCACGCGACCAAGTTTTCAGTACTTTCTTTTCACCTTTTTTATTCATCTCTTCAATACGCGAACGTAATTTTAAATCAACATATGGACCCTTTTTCGATGATCGTACCAAAAGGAATTCCTCCTCCCATTATTTTCTTCTCTTCACAATCCATTTATCGGTATTTTTATTCTTGCGGGTTTTATACCCTTTCGTATACTGTCCCCAAGGCGTTACTGGTTGCCGCCCACAATGAGCTTTATTTTCTCCACCTCCGTGGGGATGGTCAATCGGGTTCATAGCATTACCACGAACTGTGGGTCGAATACCCATCCAACGTTTTCGACCAGCTTTCCCAACCGTGATGTTTTCGTGATCAAGATTCCCCACTTGGCCTACGGTGGCGAGACAATCAATATGAATAAGCCGAACTTCACCAGAAGATAACCGAATCTGAGTATAGGTTCCTTCTTTTGCCATAAGTTGCCCATAGGAGCCAGCAGCTCTGGCTAATTGAGCTCCCTTTCCCTGTTTCATTTCAATGTTATGAATAATAGTTCCAACCGGTATACTCCTTAACGGGAGAGCATTGCCAGGTTGAATTTCCGCTTTTGGGCTGGATAACACGGTATCACCAACTTTCAAACCCAAAGGAGCAATTATGTATCGTTTCTCTCCATCCGCATAGACCAAGAGAGCTATCCGTGCTGATCGGTTGGGATCATATTCAATTCTGGAAACTTTAGCTGGGATATCGAATTTATCCCGTTTAAAATCGATGATACGGTATTTCCGTTTGTGACCACCACCCTGATGACGCACCGTAATTCTTCCCGAACTATCTCTTCCGGCTTTACGCCGATGAGAAACAAGAAGCGATTTTTCTGGTCCCCCTGGAGTAACTTCCTCGAAAGTATGCCCGGTCATGTGGCGTCGGGGGTTCGTTGTCGGCTTGTATGCCTTAATATTTGACATAGTAATAATCTCCTTTAGAATTATCCGATATCAAAGGCTTTTATTTTCTCGCCAGGTTTGACATAAACAATCGCTTTTTTCCATGAACGAGTATATCCCTCAAAACGTCCCATACGTTTCACTTTTCCCTTTACATTCATGGTGTTGACCTGTAATACTGTAACTCCAAACAAATTATGAACGGCATTCTTGATGTCATTTTTGGTTGCCCGGGGATCAACCCGAAACACATACTTATTGGTTTTTTGCTGGTCAACAGCTTTTTCAGTAACAATCGGATGAATCAATATCTCTCGATCTTGAGTCATGCCCCGTACACCTCCTGAATTCCAACCAAAACATCCTTTTCAAAAACCACCATATCACTTTTAACAATACTATAAGTATTGAGCTCATTGCGACTTAACAATTTCACCAAAGGCAAATTCGCAAAAGCCCGGAGGACATTAGGGTTTTTCTCTGAAACGACTATTAAAACATTACCTTGAACATTCAACCGATTAAGAAGTTCAACAGCATCTTTGGTTTTCGGTCTATCAATATTGAGCTGATCAATAACCATGACAGCATTATTATTCAATTTATCTGTTATGGCATTAATTAAAGCCAACCTCTTTTCATTTTTTGGTAGAGGATGACTAAACGATCTGGGTTGGGGTCCAAACACAATTCCTCCATGACGCCAAATCGGAGACCGGTTACTTCCGTGCCGGGCTCGTCCGGTACCTTTTTGCCGCCAGGGTTTTTTCCCACCACCACGAACCTCGCTACGGGTTTTGGTTTTAGCGTTTCCCTGCCGTTGGTTATCAAGATATCCCTTAACCGAGAGAAAAATGAGATGGGTGTTTATTTCTCTTTGAAAGAGAGTATCTTCTATATTAAGGGTACCAACCTTGTTCCCTTCTCTATTCTTTACCTCAAGTTCCATTTCTTTCCTCCTAAACGGCATTCTTCCGCACAAGTACGGTTTGACCGGGTGCACCAGGTATTGCACCTTTCACCACTAATAAATCTCGTTCATCATTGATTTGCACCACGGTTAAATTTTTCATCGTCACTCTCTCTCCACCCATTCTTCCGGGGAGACCTTTCCCTTTCCAAACTCTCCCGGCATCGGTTCCTCCAATTGAACCTGGAGCTCGGCGATGCATAGAGCCATGAGAGGCTTTCCCTCCCCGATAACCATGGCGTTTCATTACTCCAGCAAATCCTTTTCCCTTCGATTTCCCAACGATATCGATGGTGTCTCCAACTTTAAATCCTGATACTTTAAGAACCTGGCCAACTTGAAACGCCGACAAATCTTTTACCCGAAATTCAACCAATTTTCTTAGAGGTTCAATTCCAGCCTTCTTTAGGTGACCTCTGATTGGTTTGTTTACTTTCTTTTCCTTGGTTTCTCCATATCCGATTTGTACTGCTTCGTAATTATCAGTATCCTTTTCCTTTTTTTGGACGATATAACAGGGGCCACATTTAATTACCGTAACCGGTATAGATTCGCCCTTATCGGAAAAGATCCGGCTCATACCTACTTTTTCTCCAATCATGCCATACTCTATTAGTGGCATTCTATTTCTCTCCTTCCGTTTCCACCGTTTCTACAGTTTGATTTCAATGTCAACCCCAGCCGGTAAATCAAGATGCATCAATGCATCAACGGTCTTTGGATTCGGTTCTAATATATCAATCAGCCTTTTATGGGTTCTTTGTTCAAATTGTTCTCGAGATTTTTTATCTACATGAGAAGAGCGCAAAACCGTGTATTTAACAATATCAGTCGGCAACGGAACCGGGCCAGAAACGAATGCTCCAGTCTTTTCCGCTGTCTGAACTATCCGTAAAGCTGATTGATCTAATATTTTATGGTCATAGGCTTTCAATTTTATTCTTATTTTTTGTGCCACTTTCATGCCTCCCAGTAAAGGAATTTCCCAAATACAGGCAAATGATTTACCCGATAATATCGGTTACTACTCCGGCTCCGACGGTACGACCACCTTC
>NZ_DAOLQM010000107.1:0-6821 GCF_035418125.1 Atribacter sp.
AAAACTGGAAACCATGGACTTTTTTTGATGGGACACCGGTTTTGGTTCCGGAAAAGTTTAATATTATGCCGGAATCGAATGGTGACATCCTTCAATATCCTGAAGGCGATCGTTCGGTTCCGGCTTCTATGAGAATGCCAAAAGACGGGTTTTATCATGATTCTATTATACGGCAAAAGCCAATTGTTGATGAATCGAAGCTAAAAGTGGAAGACCAAGTTGAAGAATATTCGATTATGGGCGATGAAGACCTGGCTTGCTATGAAAAAGAGGCAAAAAGACTTTACGAAGAAACTGACCGTGCGGTGGTTTTTGGTGGAGTGCCAGGAACTAACTTAGGTGATATTGCTTTGGTCCCTGGACCAGGCATGAAAAATCCTCAAGGAATTAGAGACGTTGAAGAATGGTATGTTTCCCTCATGACTCGTAAGGATTTTTTAAAAGAGGTATTTTCTCAGATGACTGAAATTGGTTTAAAGAATCTTAAATTAATGTATGAAGCTGTTGGTGAGAGAATTCAGGTTATCGTCCTTTCGGGGACTGATTTTGGATCCCAGAATTGTCCATTTATTTCACCAGCTCTTTATCGAGAACTCTTTAAACCTTATCACCAAGCAATGAATGAATGGATACACCAAAATACTCAATGGAAAGTATTTATCCATACCTGTGGCTCAGTATTTGATCTTCTTCCTGATTTAAAAGAAGCCGGTTTTGATATTCTTAATCCAGTGCAAGTTTCTGCAGCCAAAATGGACCCGAAAGAACTTAAAGAACATTTTGGTTCAGACTTTACATTTTGGGGAGGAGGAGTGAATCCTCAATCAACTCTTCCTTTTGGTTCTCCTGAGGATGTTCGTCAAGAAGTCAGATATTTGATAAATACTTTCAAACCTAATGGAGGGTTTGTTTTTGCTAATGTCCATAATATTCAAGCAAAAATTCCAGTAGAAAATTTACTCGCTTTTTTTGAGACCCTTCAAGAAAACCGTTAAAAATTAAATGGTATTAAAATTCAATAAGAAATATTCTCATCTTATAATTTAAATAGTTAATTAATAAATTGATATAATTATTTATTATCATGATAAAAATAGAGTTGGGAGGTGGAATCCGAATAATTTAAGATGTTCAGTTTTTAAAAAAAAATAAAACGAGGTGGAAAAGAACATGAAAAAGATGATGCTTTTTATCATGATATTAGTAGGTATTTTCAGTTTTATGATTCCAGCGTTTGCTGAAGAAAAATTACCAATTTCTGAACAACTTTATATTGAAGTTTCAGCACTAGGAAGCTTGGATTATTTTTATGATCATAAATTGGGAATGGAATTAGCTGGAAAATATTTGGGAGTTAAAACCGAGTATGTTGGACCGGCTGATTTTGATATGGCAGCCATGATCACCGCATTTGAACAATCCATTGCCAAAAAACCCCAGGGGATATTGGTGGTTGGTTTTGAGCCTTCGCTCGACGCAATTGTTGATAAAGCTATTGATGCTGGTATCCCGGTTGTTACACTTGATGCCGATTTGCCAGGTTCAAAAAGAATTGCCTTTGTTGGAACGGGCAATTATCAAGCAGGTTTTGAAGGAGGCAAAAAGCTAGCTTCTCTCGTGGGCGAAAAAGGGAAAGTTGCAATTATGACCAGACCGGGTCAATCGAACCTTGAAGAGCGAATTGTTGGATATAAAGATGCTTTAGCTCAATATCCTGATATTGAGATAGTACAGATTGCTGATACTCAGTCGGACCCAACGGTTGCTGCTCAAGCTGCTGCAGCTCTTCTTCAAAAGTACCCAGACTTAGCTGGTATTGGTTGTGTTGAAGCTGCTGGTGGGGCTGGGGCTGCTACCGCGGTTAACGAAGCTGGGAAAGCGGGTCAGGTTAAGATTGTTTCTATGGATAGAGGAAACGATGTTTTAGAATACATTAAAGACGGGATAATCTCTGCATCGGTTGCTCAGCAGACTGCTTTAATGCCATTTTATGGTACTCAAATTCTATTTAGCCTTTATAATTACGACATTCCAATTTCCAGCGATAATGCAAAAGCTAAAATCTCAGGGACGCCAGCTGTCATAGATACTGGTGTTGTTATTGTAGATGAAACGAATTATGAATATTTTATGAGAGATTAATATAACCAAAGATAAATTAGTAATCACAAGGGAGCGTGTATCCATTATCACGCTCCCTTGTGATAATTGGTTATTTATTCAATTGAGGGGGAGTGTAGAAATATTAGTGATACTCATCGTTATTGGAGGAATTCATGGATAAATCAATAATTTTAGAAGCGCGAGATATCGTAAAAAACTTTCCTGGAGTTCGAGCTCTTGATGGAGTTCAATTTCAATTACAGAAGGGTGAAGTCCATGCTCTGGTGGGTGAAAATGGAGCTGGGAAAAGCACTTTAATGCACATCTTAGGAGGAGTGTATAGACCTGATAGTGGAGATGTATTCGTCGAGGGTAAGAAAGTTAAATTACAAAATCCTTACCATGCATCTCAGGAGGGGATAAGCGTTGTTTATCAGGAATTGAGTTTAGTACAAAACCTTTCAATCGCTGAAAATATTTTTGCCAATCGTCAGCCTCTTAAGCGTATGAAACTGGTTGATTGGAGTCTTTTATATCAAAAAACATTAGAAATATTAAAATATTTTGATTTGGTGATTGATCCTCGTACTCCAGTAAAAGAATTGTCGGTTGCTGAGCAGCAAGTCGTTGAAATTCTTAAAGCAATTTCCTGTAACCCAAAAGTACTCATACTGGATGAGCCAACTTCTTCATTAACCCAGGTAGAAACCAAACTTCTTTTTAAGAATATTCAGTTTTTAAAAGAAAAAGGAGTATCTTTTGTTTATATTTCTCATCACCTTCAAGAAATATTTGAAATCGCTGATCGGGTAACTATTTTTAGAGATGGAAAATATATTGATACTCGGAACATTTCTGAAGTAAATGAAGAACAGGTTGTAAAGCTCATGGTAGGTCGAGAAATTCAAAATATGTATGGAGATCGGAATTCAAAAGTCGGTAAGGAATATTTTCAGGTTGAAAATCTCTCTCAAGATGGGGTCTTCACTGAAATATCTTTTTCTTTGAAAAGAGGAGAAATATTAGGAATAGCTGGGTTAGTTGGAGCAGGAAGGACAGAGTTAGCCAGAGCAATATTTGGCTTAGAGCCATTTTCTGAGGGAAGTATAAGACTTAATGGGAAGGTTTTGTCAATACATTCTCCCGGTGATGCCATTCAAGAAGGAATTGCCTATTTGACAGAGGATAGAAAACAACAAGGGCTTTTTTTAAAAATGAGTTATCGTGAAGACTTGATAGCACCAGATATGAAGCGTTTTATAAAGGGTATGAATATTCTTGATGAAAGTAAAATAACTTCTTTTGCTGAACAATCACGAAAACAATTTAAAATTATTACTCCAACAATTTTTCAAAAAGTTAGAAACCTATCAGGTGGTAATCAGCAGAAAGTATTGTTATCTATGTGGGTAGGAATTAATCCGAAAGTCTTAATTGTTGATGAACCGACCCGAGGAGTCGATGTAGGAGCCCGAAGAGAAATCTATAAAATTATGCGAGACTTAACCTTATCAGGTGTTGGAATTGTTATGATATCATCTGATTTACCAGAAGTTTTAGGTGTAAGTGATCGCATTCTGGTAATGAGGGGTGGACGTATTGTTGGAGAATTTAATCAAAATGAAGCAACCGAAGAAAGAGTCATTACTTGTGCTACAGGTGTAGGAAAAGTGAACATGCTAACTTGAGAAAACCCATAAAGGAGAAATCGAATGAGTCAACTAGAGCAAACCAAAAACCATCGAAACCTATGGCGAAGCTTAACTGAAATTCATGAATTCATGATTTTATTTATTATTATTGGTGCTGTAATCCTTATGACTATATTGTCACCTATATTCTTTACTTCAGGAAATATCCTGGCTACTCTTTTAAGCCTATCGATCGAAAGTATCATTGCTATTGGAATGACAGTTTTAATGGTTTCAGGCGGTTTCGATATGTCTGTAGGTTCAACCGTTGGTTTTACCGGGGCAATGGCAGCAATGCTGATGGCCAGGGGAATACCAGTTATTTTAGCAATTTTGGTAGGGATAGGCTTAGGAGTTTTAATTGGTATGGGTAATGGCTTGATTATATCAAAAATTGGGATTAATCCATTCATTACGACTTTAGGAATGCTTAATTTAGTTCGAGGTCTTTTGTTGGTGATAACCAAAGGGAAAAATATTACCGGTCTACCTGATTCTTTTAAAATGTTAGGTCAAGGTAAGTTTTTTAATGTTCAGTATCCAATTCTAATCGCCATTATTTTGGTTATTATAGGAGATTTTTTACTGCGAAAATCCCAATTTTTTCGACAAAATTATTATATTGGTGGTAATGAAAGAGCGGCTTTGTTATCGGGAATTAATGTTAGTAAAATGAAAGTATTTAATTATGCCCTTGCCGGTGGATTAGCAGCGTTTGCTGGTATCATTATGACCGCTCGTTTGGGGGCGGCGTCGGTATCGGCGGGTACCGGTTTGGAGCTCAGGGTTATTTCGGCAGTTATTATTGGTGGTGCCAGTTTACAGGGTGGAGAGGGTACCGTTGCCGGTGCTTTTTTAGGAACCCTTTTAATGGCTTTGATTCAGAATTCTCTGACTCTTTTAGGGGTAGATGTTTACTGGAACACTTTTGTTATCGGAACAACTCTTTTAGTTGCAGTGATGATTGATACTTTAAGCAAAAAGAAAAAAGGCCTTTTATAAAAAACCTTATAGAAAAATAGCTTAATTCAAGGAGAATATGAATGAATACCTCAGAAAGATATCGAGAGAGAAATTTTCGTTCAGAAAAACGCATCAGAGAAGCGTTTCAATTTAAAAACCAGGAGTCACCTTATATTATTTACGACGTAAACTATTGGTTATTTGGCGCTTTACAGGAGGAAATTCCTGAAGGATATTGTAGCGAAGATCCTTCAATTATGACCAATTACCAAGCTCAAAAAATCGAAATCCATATGCGGGAATATCAAGATGTTTATATTCCTTTTTTAATGCCTTGGTTTGGAACCGGCGTTCTTGCTTCAGGATTTGGTATAGATGTTAAATTCCTGGACAAAATGGATCCAGCTGTTGATTTGCCAACCATTCAAGACATTCAGCAAGTTCGAGATTTAAAAAAGCCGAATCCTTTGAAAGATGGGCTCATGCCTCGGGTTCTTAACACAATCCGATACATGCGAGAAAACACTGATTTTCCAGTAGGGGTTACCGATTGCCAGGGACCATTGACAACCGCTTTGCAGATTATCGGATACGATAAAATGATTTATTGGATGCATGATCATCCCGAGATGATTCATGATTTAATGCAACTGGTTACTGACTCTCTGATTGAATGGATTCGTGTTCAAAAAGAGATTGCTGGTCAAAGCCGGGATGATGATGCCTATGTATTAGGTGTAAAAATCCCTGGAGGCATCGGGGGGGTTTGGATTTCAGATGACGATTCGGTTATTTTTGGAAAAGATCTTTATCGGGAATTTGTGGTTCCTTATAATAGTCAGGTTCTTGAAGCTTTTGGGGGAGGGGTTATTCACTTTTGTGGTAGTGCAAACCAACATATTGAAAACTTTCTATCAACCCGTGGATTGAAAGCTATTCATAACCTCAACTTAGACCATCTTGATGAAGCCGCTCGCCTTCGTCACGCGCTTGCTGAGAAAAAGCTGGTTTATATGGTCGGAGATTTTAATCTCGAGGATAATCGAATTGATCATTATTATCAACAATTATTTCAAAAAATGGACTCGCAAGGGCTCATAGTGATTTCATATATTGCTCCGGCTCTATCTCTCCAAGAAGGTCAATATATAGATACTCGCCGGGATCCCGGTATTGGGAAGCGGATTGAACAATCTATTCAAAAATACAATCATTTAAAATAAAGTTTAGTTATCAATTCTAAGGAAAAATATGTTCAGAAGAAGAAATTGCAATGTTTAATTGAAGGAGAGTAAAAATGCTGCAATTTGATGTAGTAGGAGTTGGGCATGTCGCTCTTGATAACTTAGGAATTGTTGAATCCTACCCTCAGCTTGATCAACGGATCCGCCTAAAAGATTTTCTTCGTCAGGGTGGTGGAGAGGTGGCTACTGCTCTGGTGACCTTAGCTCGTTTGGGCGCAAAAGTCTCTTTCGTTGGGAAAGTGGGTGATGATGAGTCAGGAGAATTTCTCTCTAAGGAATTTCTTCAGGAAGGAGTAGATATTAGCCAACTCGTTAAGGAAAAGGGAAAAATGAGCCTGACTGCCTTTTGTATCATTGATCAAAAAAGCGGGAAAAGAACTATTTTTTGGTATAAAAATCTAACTCCTTTAAAGCTTGATGAAATCGATCCCGATTTTCTTTGTCAAGGGGAAATACTTCATTTAGATGCTCATGAACCGGAAACCGCTTATGATGCCGCCCGATACTTTCGCGAACATACTGAAGGAAGAAGAATTGTCCTGGATATTGATAACTGGGATGAGCAAAGAGAAAAGTTAGTGACTTTAACTGATGTTTTAATCGGTTCAGAAACCTTTGCTAAAAATTTTCATCCTACCAATCCAAATATAGCTTTAGAAAAAGTTGCCGCTTTAGGTCCAAAGGCGGTTATTTTAACCCAGGGAGAAAAGGGCTGTATGGGAAAAGTCGGAAAAGAAACCTTTCATGTTCCAGGTTACCAGGTTAACGTAGTCGATACAACCGGTTGTGGTGATGTTTTTCATGGTGCCTTTGTATTTGG
>NZ_DAOLQM010000108.1:0-6803 GCF_035418125.1 Atribacter sp.
TTCATTTATCTCCTGATAGTCATTTTTGAAAAAGTATTTACCCAAAAAACTGTACCTGGTTGGGCATCTCTGATGGCAATTAGCCTTTTTTTTAATGGAGTAGTGCTCATTATGCTTGGCCTGTTAGGGGAATACATAGGTAGAATCTACGAAGAAACAAAAAACCGCCCTTTGTATGTCATTCATAAAGCCCAAGGCTTTTACGAAAAATCCTCTCCCAATGAATAATTTTTCTCTTACTAAGAATCTTTTTCAATTTGTAAAATTCGGTTTAGTCGGTATTCTGAATACTGCAGTTGATTTTGGTATTTTTACTTTTCTTAACTATCTTATCGGAGAACATTACTATCGAATATCGCAAATAATTTCCTATTCTTGTGCGGTTCTAAACAGCTATTATTTAAATAAATCCTGGACTTTTCAAGCTGGTCGTCGTTTTAATCTAATTGAAATGTTAAAATTTTTAACCATTAATCTCATTTCATTAGGGGTATCACTCTTCTTCTTAACTCTCTTTCATGAAAAATATCAAATTGGAATTCTCTGGAGCAAGGTCGGAGCAACCTTTTTTTCAGTTATAATCAATTTTTTCGGCAATAAGTATTGGGTTTTTAAAAAAGATCAAATTTTCGATGAAAAAGATAAAAATATAAAAATATGAATCACCACATTTTGAACTTAAACTCGAATAAAACTATAGAAATAATCGTTTATGTCTGTCTCCAATTAGGGATTCCATGCGTAAAATGAAAATGAATATCATAATCAAAAAGGATAATTATTGTATAATAATCATTGAAGGGGGTGTTATTGTTTGAAAAGAATATACCTATCCGTTTTATGCGTTTTTGCTTTAACTTTGGTTTTTTCTTCTTCACTACTGGCTTATGATATTCAGTTTTTTGGAAATGGAGTTCTCCCCGCCCCTGAAGATGAAGCGAATATTAAAGCCTACATAGATCTCGGTCAAACTCAGGCTGGCGCGGAAGATTGGGAAAAATGGCAACCAGAGTCATCAACTGTTATTATTCTTCCATCCAACGAGGATATTCAAAACCATCAGGATATTCTCAGAAAAATGGAAGAAAATGGAAAATTGGTGGCAGTTTCCGACCTTCTAGATGACTCTCAATATCCAGTTTTCCCGCCTTATTCAATTTTTACTGAAAACTATCATTCAGTGGTTTTTCTCAATTTTGTTGGAGATGGGAGCATTTTCCTTGACGAAGAATCCATCCAAGCCATACAAAAATTAACTCCTGAAAAAATCTTTGTGATTGGAACTGAAAAAAATTTACCTCCTATTCAAGAAAAATTGGTAATTTTTGAATCGATTCCAGTAGAGGTTATAGAAAGAGAAGAAATAACAGCAAATTATTCACAAGTTGTGAGTGTTCCAGAAAATCCAGTTATTCTTTTCTTTTATTCATCAAGATGTCCTACCTGTCGAAAACTCAAAAATGAAACAACACCGCCAATTTTTGAAAAATATCAAGATCAAATCAAAGTTGTTTACCTCGATTATATTTTTTCTGAAAACTATGAAAAGCTGGTTTTTTTGGAAGAACAATGGCAAGTAGAAAATACAACTTCTGTTGAGTTGTTCTCCGAAGCCGGATATGTTACCGCGGAAGAGAATGAAAATGTAAACTCAACAATTGAAGAGCTCATTCAAAAAACCATTTCACTTTCTGAAACCGATAAAAAAAAAGTAACTAGTAATGCAGGAGCGATCGAAGATATCATATTTCAACGTTTTAAGGGTTTTACACCTTGGGTAGTAGCTGGCGCAGGGGTTTTGGACGGCCTTAATCCCTGCGCTTTTGCAACCATCATTTTCATGGTTAATCTCCTCATGGTTCTTGGCCATAACCGGAGGAAAATCCTCGAAATCGGAATAACCTATAGTATAACCGTCTTCATAACTTATCTTCTTCTTGGATTAGGCTTGTTTCATGTCTGGCAGACTTTAGCCGCTTACCAAGTTTTTTCTCGAGTTGTCTATGGAATTATGGCTTCAGTTCTTTTGGTTTTTGCCATTCTCAGCATAAAAGATGCCATTCAATACAAAAAAGATAAGAAAGAAACCGAATTCTCCTTAGGTTTACCCAAGGGATTTCGGGTAAAAATCAATCAATATCTTAAAAAAAGCTTTTCGGAAAAAAAATTAATATTTGCCGCCATCCTGAGTGGTTTCGTTATTTCCCTTCTTGAGGCTGGTTGTACTGGACAAATCTACCTTCCTACTATTATGTATATTGCTCGACAAAGCACATCAATGCGAGCTTTTTTATATCTCATTCTTTACAATGCTTTTTTTATAGTTCCACTTTTAGTGGTCTTTTTTGGAGTTTACTATGGAAGCCAATCCAAAGCTTTGGTTAATTTTGGAAGAAAAAATATTCTCTTTTCAAAATTAGCTTTAGGATCGTTATTTATAGTTTTAAGTGTATTACTTTGGCAAAGCGCTTTGTCCTGATTATTAATTTAGGAGTCATTGAAATGATAAAAAGGAGGTTTTCATAGGTGGCTAAAAAAGCTATCTTGGTGTTTTTATTGGTTTTTTTGGTTTTTGGAATAGTAGAAATTACTGGAGCTCAGGAAAATATTATTCCAGTAACCGTTATTCGAGTTTCTCAATCGAATGTAGTAGTTGCTGAATATTGCTGTGGGAAGGAAACAGTTAAAGTTCGAATTAAATTAGCTGGGGTAAAACCACCTTCAGCTTATGCAGGAATAACCGATCTTTTAAAAGAAAAACTTCGAAAATTTATTCATATGCCCGGCGTGAGTTTCGACTTTGCTTTGGGGCATACTAGTGAAGAAAAAGTTTGGGTTGGATACCTATCCTATCTCTGTCAATGTGAGAATGATGATCATGAAATTGCCATAATTAATGCAGAAATTATAGCTGAAGGATTAGCCGAAGTTGATAAAGATAACGCCGGGAAAAACATGATTAATTATTTACTTGGTGAACAAGAAAAAGCACGTTCAGAAAAAAAGGGTTTATGGCTTATAAAAGAAGATATAACAGCCTCCCCTGGTAGTGAGAAAGATGATTGTCCATCTTGCGAGAGATAAGTCATCTTTAAATAACAAAAGAGTGCTTTTCTAGCACTCTTTTGTTATTGACTATAATAAAAAGGATCTAAAATTTATCTGGTGTTTGTAAGAGTTTCTGGCTCTCGGGTGAGTTGTAATTTTCGGGTGTTATGATCGCAACTGGAATTTGGATATTCCTTTCATCTTCTTCAATTTTGCCGCCTTTGATAACTTTATCTAACATTTCAACGCCACGATATCCCATTTGGTAAGGATCTTGAGCAATAATTGCATTGATGGTTCCTTCTTCAAATAATGGCAAGGTTTCCGGACTAGGATCGAAAGTAATCAGCTTCACCTTTTGATCCAAGCCCTTGGCTTTAAGGGCTTGAGCAATGCCTACGCCCATAGGAGCAGCAGCCGAGTAAAATCCAACCAGATCAGGATTGGCATTGAGTAGGTCAGTGGCTATATTCATGGCAGTTGCAGCTATGGCATCTGTCCATTGGACCGGAAGAACTTGAATATCAGGGAACTTTTTCATGGCTTCGATAAAACCATCGCTTCGCTCCCGGCCGGTTTGTGAACCAGCAGTAATTCCAATATTCGCTACTTTACCCTTTCCGCCAATCATATCAGCTAACAAAAGCCCAGCTTTATAAGCTCCGTCAAAATTATCAGTGGTTATATTAGCCAGTGGAATTGTTTTATCCTCAATACCAGAATCGACCATAATAATTGGAATACCTGCTTTTATCCCATTTTCTACTGCTGGTTGTAATGCTTTTGCATCAGTAGCAGCCATAAGAATACCGGCTGGTTTGGTTGCAACAATATTATTAACTAAATTTACCTGTCCAGCTACATCAGCTTCGGTAGCAACGCCTTGATAATCTACTGTATATCCTAATTCATTCGCCTTATCGGTCGCCCCTTTACGGAGAAATAGCCAATAGGTTACATCGGTTGATTTGGGGATAAATACCATTGTCTTCGATTTTCCTTCATCTTGAGCAAAAGCAACGGTTAAGCAACCAATAATGAGCATAACAGCTAACATAAACGAAACAACCGAATACCATTTTTTCATTTTCATCCGACCTCCTTTTTTAATTAAAAAATGACTTATAAAGTCATTTTTCCCAATTAATGTTTTCGACGAATTTGATCAGCAGCTACTGCGAAAATAATAATTAAACCGTTTACCACATATTGATAAAAAGCTGATACTCCTAAAATATTTAAACCATTTCGGATAGTGGTTACCAATAAAGCTCCTATTAAAGAAGCAAAAATGTTTCCTTCTCCACCATAAATACTAGCTCCTCCAATAAAAACCGAACCGATCGCTAAAAGCTCATACCCATTTCCTGAAGCAGGTTGCATGGTCCCTAATCGTGCCGATTCAATGACTGCTGCAATCGCTGCGAACATCCCACAAATCATAAAAATTCCCAGTGTTACCGAGGAAACCTTAATGCCTGATAGCCGGGTTGCTTCGGGATTACTTCCTATGGAGTAAGTAAACCTCCCAAAACGAGTGTTTCTTAACACAAAATACATTACTGTAAACAAAATGATTACGATGATAGTCGGTACTGGTACAATCCCTGCGATTCTCCCTTGGCCAATCCATAAATATTCCCTCGGTAAGCCATAAATTGGCACTCCGTTACACAAAATTAAAGCCAACCCCCGAGCGATTCCCATCATTCCAAGTGTTGCAACAAATGGTGGAATTTTTAGCTTAATAATAGCTAAACCATTGCAAAATCCAGCAAAAAGCCCAGCACCAATTGATGCCATTAAAGACACAATTACGCTTCCACTAAATTGTAAAGCCAGCCCACCAACAATTGCCGAAAAAGCAAAGACCGAGCCTACCGATAAATCGATCCCCCCGGAAAAGATAACAAAAGATTCACCTGCTGCTATCAAAGCAATTACTGCTGATTGGAGGGTAATTTCAAAAAGATTATTAACCGTAAAAAAATATGGAGACAGTAAAGAAAGAATAACCCACATTATGATTAGAATAAACAACATAGATATTGATTGCTGCTGATACAAATACTGGAAAATACTCAAAACATCCCAATTTTTTCGATGCTCATCCGATAGGTTTTGGTTCATATTTCCAATCCTTTTTAGGTAAGATTTAAACATCGAGCCATTATTTCCTGCTTGGTGGTGATGTTTGGGTCCAGTTCGGCAATTAGCCGTCCGTGAGACATAACTAAAATCCGATCACTTACTGATAAAATCTCTGATATATCGCTGGAAAGAAATAGGACAGCCCTCTCTCCCGATTGAACAAAATCAAATATGAGATTATAAATCTCTTCCCGTGCTCCCACATCAATTCCGATTGTAGGTTCATCTAATACCAAAAATTGACAGTGGGCAGCTAACCACTTGGCAAATATTACTTTTTGTTTGTTGCCACCGCTTAAATATTTAACCTGTTGATAAACCCCAGTGGTTTTTATTTTTAACTGATTGATATATTTTTGAGATAAAGCTTTTTCAGCTGGAATACCAAATATTCTTTCTTTCAACTTGGCTAAATAAACTAAAGTCACGTTATCTTTAACCGGCATATTTAAACATAAACCAGACACGTCTCTATCCTCAGGCAAATATCCTATACCATGTTGGACGGCTTCCTTTGGATTCTTTATGCTGATTTCTCTTTTATAGTAAAAACATTGGCCTGCATCTAACTTATCAACACCAAATATTACCCGGGCCAATTCGGTTTTTCCAGCTCCAATAAGACCGGTTAATCCAACAATTTCACCCTTACCTATTTGAAAACTAATATCTTCAAAAAATCCTTTACGACGAAGAGATTTAAATTCGATCATGACTTCAGATGAAATATATTGATGTTTCTTTTCCAGGGTCTTCATTTCCTTACCAATCATCAAACTAACAATTTCATTTAATTCTGCTTCTTTGGCTCCCATAGTTCCGACATTTCTCCCATCTCGTAAAACGGTTATCGAATCACCTATTACTTTAATCTCTTCTAATTTATGGGAAATATATATAATACCAACCTTTTTCTTTTTAATATCAGCAATAAGTTGAAAAAGGGTCTCAACTTCTTTTTTGCTAATTGCTGCGGTTGGTTCATCCATAATGATGATTTTGGCATTTTTTGATAAAGCTATAGCTATTTCCAACATCTGTTGCTGTGATACACTCAACTTCTTTACTAAAGTATTGGGATCAATAGAAAAATGGATATTCTCTAAAACATCTCTCGCTCTCTTTTGAACTGATTTCCAATCAATCCTCCCCTTTTTCATTGGAAAATTAGATAAAGAGATGTTTTCCGCTATGGTTAAATGAGGAACAAGATGAAAGTTCTGGTAGATGGTTGCAATTCCCAAGCGAGATGCAATCTCGGGGTTATAAGAAGTCATGTCGACTTCTTTCCCCTCTAAAAAAACCTTCCCTGAATCAAGGGTATAGGCTCCGCTTAAAATTTTGATAAGTGTAGACTTCCCTGCTCCATTTTCTCCCAAAATAACATGCACTTCGCCCTCGTGAAGACGAAATTGAACGTCTTTTAAGACTTTGACACCAAAAAATGCTTTGTTGATTCCTTCCATTACTAATAAATCGGGCATTTTGGTTTTACCAATGATTCCTTAGTATGGATTTTTCTCTCGGTATAGAATTTTTTATTATGAAATCGATTTCATTTTTTATATCATATCAAACAATGAAAGTCAATTCACTTATTAACT
>NZ_DAOLQM010000109.1:0-2474 GCF_035418125.1 Atribacter sp.
ATCCGAAGCTCAGTTTAAAGAATGGTTTCAGATGAAATAGAGGAGAGAAGAGACTGACATGCAGTTTAAAGTGAAGCGTGAAGAGATTCCCTGGTATCCCTCGGTTGATATAGAAAAATGTACCGGATGTCAAACCTGCTATGAGTTTTGTGTTCATGGAGTGTATGAATGGGATGATCAAGAAAATCGTCCAATAGTTGCCCATCCCTATGAATGTATCGTAGGATGTACTGGCTGCTATCCCCAATGTCCCAGTGAAGCCATTAATTTTCCACCGCTTTCCATTCTTAAACAATACCGATAATGACCCATGGAAAAAGTTCAGGTAAAAATAAATGCTGGAATTTGTGGATTTGTCACCGTGGTGGAGGCTCAGTCAAGTGATGGTCAAATGGTTCACCTTAAAATTGTGAGTCCCTGTGAAACGATCCGGAAATTGAATGACTCCATATCTGAAGTTGATGCCTTTAATGAAATCGGACAGGGATTTAATGGAGCTATATATCAGGTAGTTCAAAAAACCATCATAGGGTGTTGCAGCGGCTGCGTTGTTCCATCCGGTATCTATAAAGTGATGCAGGTTGCTGCTCAATTGGCTCTTCCTGCTCCGTCAACTATTGAATTTTTAAAGTAGGAGGAGATAAATCCATGAAACCTCTCTTACGAAAAATCCTTATTGTTGCCCTTTTGATAGTGGCAGTGGTGGTGACTATTAATTTAAAGGGGAGTAAGGCTATCAGTCAAAAACAGCAGAACCTGGAGGTTGTTGGTACTGAGCTTCCAAAAGAATCAACCCCAGTTTCAATAATCAACGAAGCGGGGCTTCCCCGTTTCTTGGAACTTGGGGCGGACAAATGTGTTCCCTGCAAGATGATGCAACCGGTTCTGGAAGAACTTCGCCGGGAATATCCGGGAAAGCTTCAGGTTGATTTTATTGATGTCTGGAAAGATCCAAAACAATCTCAGCAGTATGCTATCTCTTCTATCCCAACTCAAATCGTTTTTGATGTTCAAGGAAAAGAAGTGTTTCGACACATCGGCTTTTTCCCCAAAGACCAAATCCTTAAAAAATTTGAAGAATTAGGGATGAGTTTAAATAAGGAGGATTAAATGTACAAGATTCCTGGTATACCCATATTCATATTAATCTCTTGTTTTGTTATCTCAATCCCAATTTTAGCCGAAGAAAAGGTACTCACCGTCGAAGAGGTCTACCTGGGTCTTAGTTCGGGACCATTGCGGGACGCTAAGTTAGCAACACTTCCGGATGGTATCCTATTAAGAGCTGGAAACCTCACCATTGACCAGCAGCAAGTGGATGAAAAAATTGCTCAATCAGAGCCTGAACTCCAGGAACAGTTAAAAAGAAACGCCTTCTATGTTCTGGAGCAAGCTGCTACCTATCCAATTCTTCTTTCTGAAGCGAAAAAATGGATGGCAACCCAGAATATTCAGTCCAATAATCCCAATGAGGATGAACTCTTCAAGTTATACCTGGAAAGTTTAGTTCCTCCTGATCTTACCATATCCGATCAAGAAGCCCAGATTTTCTATGATCAAAACCATGAATCTTTTGGAGAAGTATCATTTAATGAAGTTAAGGGGACCGTGGTTGAATATCTTCTTGGTCAAAAGAAACAAGAGTTTATTAACTCCTATATTGGGACTCTGAGTCAGCAACTAGATATTGAAGTAAGCGATGGTTGGGTGAAGGCTCAATCAGAAAGTGCATTGGACAATTCGGTTGATCAAGCACGTCGAAATGGCCTTCCGGTCATGGTTGACTTCGGTGCCAGTGGCTGTGTTCCCTGCGATATGATGGCGCCAATACTTGAAGAGCTTCAAATGAGTCTGAAAGAAAAATGTACCATCCTTTTCACCGATGTCCGAATTTATCAAGTCCTTTCCGCTCGCTACCAAATTTCCAATATTCCAACCCAGGTTTTTTTCGACCGAGAAGGTATCGAAGTTTTTCGCCATACCGGATTTTTCTCGAAAGAAGAAATTCTTGACAAGCTTGCCGAGCTGGGGGTCGATTAATCCATGGGTGAACTTTTTGCCACCCTGACCAACGCCATTGAAGGGAATGCCGCGATTGCCCTGACGGCAGCATTGATTTGGGGAATATTAAGCATTCTTTTAAGTCCCTGTCATCTCGCCAGCATTCCACTTATTGTCGGCTTTATCACTCAGCAGGGAAAGCTGACCCTACATCGGGCGTTTTGGATCAGCACCTGGTTTTCCCTCGGTATACTTTCGACTATTGCCATTATTGGTATTATCACAGCCAGCTTGGGGCGAATGGCAGGAGATA
Source organism: Atribacter sp. (assembly GCF_035418125.1). Classification (NCBI taxonomy): domain Bacteria; kingdom Pseudomonadati; phylum Atribacterota; class Atribacteria; order Atribacterales; family Atribacteraceae; genus Atribacter; species Atribacter sp. Next base: position 2,315 of record NZ_DAOLQM010000109.1, read on the forward strand.
TAGGAGGATATGGAAATTATATTGTTGCAGTGATCTTTTTCATTGTTGGCCTTTCTCTGCTCGATGTTATTCCCCTCAACTTTGGAGGACCAACTCAAGTTAAAAAAACCAGGGGAACGGGGATGACGGCAGCCTTTCTCCTTGGTTTTTTCTTTGGAAT
>NZ_DAOLQM010000109.1:2574-6773 GCF_035418125.1 Atribacter sp.
TATCTTATCTATACTGCACCCTAATAAATAAAGGAGAGATTAAGAATGAAAAAAATGGTCTTGGTTATTCTTATTCTTTTTGTCGGTATTTTAATATTCAGTGCCTGGAGCTGTGCAGAAGACAAAGCTTGTAGTTGCGGTCAGACTCCACCGGTTGATAATTCTATTCCCGATATCAGCCAACCGACCATTCCGTCAAATCCGTCATCTCCGGATAATAACTCCCCCTCCGGAATCAAAAAGAGTTCCAGTTCGTCAAAAACCACCCTAGTCGATTATTCAGTCCTGACCATCACGCAATTTACTATCAAAGATAACCGGTACCGGGTGAATGGGATTACCGATTTGCCTTCCGGAACTCGTCTGGTTGTTTCGCTCAAAGCCAATCCTGAAACAACCTTCAACCTCCAAAAAATCATTGAAGTTCAGAATGGATCTTTCACCGCCTCCTTTCGAGTCACTCCAGATTTTCCCAATGAGGAGGAGAAATTACTGATTGAGGTCGTCTGTGATCCAAAAATTCAAAACATTAGCACCAGTAACCGCATTGATCGTTATGGGGAGAATTTGACAGGGGAGAAAATGATTCTTGTAGGCAAGGTGCAGATTCTAAAGGACACAAATATTTTTGATCTTAGTTAATTAATCATCAGGAAAAAATATCAATAAATGTTTTCATTAAACTTATCGTTTGGGTAATCACAGATTGAAAAGGGGAGAGAATCATTAATGAAAGAAAAGGACCGTTCTTTAGGTATTTTTGAAAAATATCTTACTCTGTGGGTTGCTCTCTGTATTCTATTAGGGGTTATGATAGGGCAGTGGATACCCGTTTTTCCTAAGGCAATGTCTAAACTCGAAGTCAGTCGAGTCTCGATCCCAGTAGCCATACTCATTTGGTTAATGATTTATCCAATGATGTTGCAGATCGATTTCGCCAGTATCAAGAGATCAATAAAAAAACCCAAAGGGCTGGTTATAACCCTTATTGTTAACTGGGCCATCAAACCCTTTACTATGCTCATGTTTTCTTGGCTTTTCTTAAAATTTATCTTTGCTCCCTATATTGGTCCTGTCCTGGGAAGCCAATACGTCGCCGGAGCTATCCTTCTTGGTGCAGCTCCATGTACCGCCATGGTCTTCGTCTGGAGCTATCTAACTAAAGGCGATCCGGCTTATACTCTCGTACAGGTGGCGATCAATGATTTGGTAATCCTCTTTCTCTATGCTCCCATTGTCATTTTCCAGCTTGGAGTGGCCCGGATCCAGATCCCTTATGACACTGTTCTCCTTTCGGTGGTGTTGTTTGTAGTGATACCGCTTAACTTAGGCTATTACACCCGCAAAAAACTTATTGAGAAAAAGGGACTGGAATGGTTTGAATCCAATTTTCTTCCCAGCTTGAAACCGTGGACCATCATCGGGCTTTTACTCACTTTAATTCTTCTTTTTTCATACCAGGGTGATGTTATTCTTAAGCAGCCTCTTCACATCCTGTTAATTGCCATTCCTCTGACTATTCAGACTTACGTTATTTTCTTTATTGGATATCTATGGGCTAAAAAATGGAAGCTTGAATATGCAGTCGCTGCTCCAGCTGGCCTTATTGGTGCCAGTAACTTCTTTGAACTGGCTGTTGCAGTTGCTATTTCTCTCTTTGGGTTGAGTTCCGGTGCGGCTCTGGCAACCGTTGTTGGAGTTCTTGAAGAAGTGCCGATAATGCTCAGCTTGGTCTTTATTGCCAATCGAACCCAACACTGGTTTCCAAAAGCTTCAAAAGTGTGAGTTGATAGAATTCTTTATAATTTGCCCAATATCTCTATTATTTTTAATAACTAGAGTGATACCATGAAAATTGCGGTTTTATCGGATATCCATTCGAATCTTCCGGCGCTGAAAGCCGTATTGCGAGATATTGAAAATCTCCAACCGGATAAAATGATCTGTTTAGGAGATTTAGTGGGATACGCGCCCTTCCCAAATGAGGTTGTCTCAATCATCCAATCACTCAATATCCCAGTTATTATGGGAAACTATGACCAGGGAGTTGGAAATGACCTGGATGATTGTGGGTGTGCGTATAGAACCGATGAAGAAAGAAGATTGGGAGTTATTTCTATCGAATGGACCAAAAAAATGACCACCTCGGAAAACAAAAGATATTTAAGAAATCTTCTCCCTCGCTATCAATTAACCCATGGATCCTATCAATTGCTTTTTGTTCATGGCAGCCCACGCCGAATCAATGAATACCTTTTTCCCGATCGACCCGACGAGAACCTTGTCCACACGATGATGAATGAGTCAGCTAATGTATTAATTTGTGGCCATACTCATCGTCCTTTTTCCCGCAAGGTCCAGGATGTTTGGTTTATCAATGATGGAAGCGTCGGACGTCCCAAAGATGGAGACTGGAGAGCGGGATGGGTGTTGCTTACCATTCTGGATAATCACGCTCTCCAAATCGAATTGAGAAGGTGTGAATACGATCTCGAAATTCTCAAAACTTCCTATGCAAATTCCAAGCTCCCAACCAAATATTATCTTGATCTTTTACCAAATAAAGTTTTGTAATAATGTACATACCCTTATCGATCATTGGATTAAGGAACTAATCGCAATTTCCAAATATTTTATAGAGACTTTGAGAATTATCTTCTTTACATCGCAAGACTATAGCTTCTTTGCAGTGACATTAAGACTCGTCACATAATCACCAGGTTTTGTCTCGGGGGGTAAGTGTTTGGAAATCTCAACGTATAAAGGATCAGACCAGGTGGACATTTGATCAATAAAATCAGAGTTCATTTTACAATCGACAATAAACAATCCAGCAGAGTGAATCATCTCCCTGGTTTCTTCAATTAATACTGCTCCCGCAATGCAGCCAACCAATGCTCTTACTGATTCTCGAACCGCTTCCGGCAATGGCTTCAAAAGCGCGAGATCGGAGACCGAAACTCGGCCACCCGGTTTCAATACCCGTGCTATTTCTCGCCAAACCTGGGCTTTATCCGGTGAGAGATTAATAACACAATTTGATATTACTACATCAATACTTTCATCCGCTATAGGCAGATGTTCAATCTCTCCCAGGCGAAATTCAACGTTATCCAAACCACTCAATGCTTTGAAGGAGAGGGTATTCCGTCGTGCCTTATCAACCATATCCGGTGTCATATCAACACCAATGACCCGCCCAGCAGATCCAACCTTTTTCGCTGAGATAAAGACGTCAAAACCACCACCAGCACCAAGATCCAGAACCACTTCTCCTGGTTGAAGTAAGGCAATCGCCACTGGATTACCACAAGATAATCCCATATTCGCTCCATCTGGAAGAATGGAAAGCTCTTCCTGTTGATACCCTAAGTTAGTTGCTACAAATTCAGCTGATGTATTCCCACAGCAGGATGATCCACAGCAGGATTTATCCTGTTGGGCAACCTCACCATATGCTTTACGGACAATTTCTCGCAGGTCATAATTATCAGACGAATTTTTTTGGTTATTCATTATAAACCTCCATTTAATCAACTATTTCTATGATCACAATATTCATCAAGTTAGTGATTTATTGGTGAATAGAAATTTATCTATCTCCAAATAGAATACGCAGAAGTTTTCATATTTAGATAAATTATTATCATCCTACCTCACTTAATGAGTGGTAGGTCCAGGTATACTTTGACACAACTCATCAAGTTTCATTTTTAGAATTTCCTGTAGTCTTTTATTGTCTTTCATAATAAGAGGGCTGGATCGATTCGATGTAATGGTCCAATTTATCGCCTGTAATATGAGTTCAGAAGGACTTTCATAGTTTATGTGATAGTAAGACCAACGGCCTTCTTTTCGTAAATCAACCAATCCGGCTTGTTTGAGTATCCATAAATGTTTGGATACTGTCGATGGTGCAAGTCCAAGGAGAACGATAAGCTGACAAACACATAATTCCCGACCGTCTAAAGCCAATAGGATCCGTACTCGATTTACATCAGAAAGCACTTTGGTTATGGTAATGAACTCTTTCAAATTCTATTCTCCATTTCGTTATTTCGAAAATTATAAAAATATACATTATTAAGTCAAGTCTATAGAATGATTAATTAATAAATTCTTGATATCCGTAATTCTATAGGTAGATTTATATTTATGAGTAGAATAAAATTTGAGAGGAGAGTAGTTAGAAATCAATT
>NZ_DAOLQM010000110.1:0-6757 GCF_035418125.1 Atribacter sp.
CAGAAGAACGGTGGGATCGGTGGTCGAAGGAAATGAGGAAATGTATTCGTTGTTATGCCTGTCGAAACTCTTGTCCTCTCTGTTACTGTCAGGAATGTTTTGCCGATAGTACTCAACCCCAATGGGTAAGTCCGGCTCCAACTCCTTCGGATAATTTCCTTTTCCACTTAGTTCGGACTATGCATATGGCTGGACGTTGTGTTGAATGTGGTGCTTGTGAAAGAGCCTGTCCGGTTTCCATTCCCATTGCCCAACTTCCACTTAAAGTTGAGGCGATCATTCGTGAACAATTTCAATTTGAAGCCGGAACCGATCAAGAGAGCGCTGCACCTTTGCTCACTTACCGGGAAAATGATCCCGGAGACTTTGTAAAGTGAGGTAATGGCTATGAAATCCGGAAAAATTACCAAAAATGATCTCATTCAGTGGTTAAAAATCCATCAAAAAAACTTTTTAGTCACCGAAAGGGTAGCTCATCACCAACCTGAGCTTTTATGCGATCAATCAAAAGAAATAAAAAATATCAAAGAAGCCCTTTTTCTCCCCTGGGACAAGCTTTTCAATTATCATTGGGAAAATCAAAAATGGAACGTTGAGAATATCCAGCCATCAGCTTCACCCCGATTTCTGATGGCTCTTCCCTGTGAAACCCGAGCCATATATGAAGTTCTTGATCGAGTCTTTCTCCAACCATCGGAAACTGAAAGTGGATACGCGGCTCGTCGCCAAGGACTAAAAATGGTCATCGTAGGATGTGTGAATCCCGAGCCAACCTGTTTTTGTCATTTGGTAGGTGGAAATCCTTATTGGTCCCATCCTGATGCGCTCTTTATTCTTCCCTTTCACGATGAATATTATCTCGAAACCAACCTACCAGAGCAATTTGATATCATGGAAAAAGGAACCACACTGAATAAAGCTGAAAAGGAAGAAATCGAAGTTTTACGAAAACAGATGGAAGAGAAAGCCAATCAGGAGAAACTTCCTGAAGATGTCCCCCAAGGACTTTATGACCTCTTTGAAGACCAAGAATGGGAAGACTTGAGCTGGAAATGCTTGAATTGCGGAGCTTGCACTTTTCTGTGCCCAACCTGTCAATGCTTTGATATGAGTGCCGAGGGACGTTTGAAAGGTTTTCAACTCAAAACTTGGGATTCATGCATGTTTCCCAAGTTCACCCTTCATGCCTCGGGACATAATCCCCGACCTACCTTCAAAGAAAGAGTTCGACAGAGAGTACTCCATAAATTTTCCTATTTTCCTCTCCGGGAAGAAGGACTTTATGGATGTGTTGGATGTGGAAAATGCATCGAAATTTGCCCGGTGAATTGGAACATTCGGGAAGCTGTTGAAAGGATGGTAAAAAAAATTGGCAATCGATCTTGAAAACAAAAACATTTATCTTCCTCGTCTCTATCAAATCATGGAAATCATCCCGGAGACTTCCGACATCAAGACTTTTCGTCTCGACTTAGAAGGTGAAAATTCTTCCCATCTCCCTGGACAATTTGCTGAACTTTTTGTACCAGGGGTAGGAGAAGCCCCAATTTCCATCACTTCCTCTCCAACCCAAAAAGGGATACTGGAATTTAGCATTAAAAGAACTGGCTTAGTAACCTCTGCCATTCATCGTCTTAATCCCAACGATCGTTTGGGTATCCGTGGTCCTTACGGGAATACCTTTCCCCTTTCAGACCTCACCGGACAAAACCTACTCTTCATAGCCGGTGGTATCGGATTGGCACCGCTTCGTTCCTTAATAAACTACGTTTTAGATACCGAAAAACGAAATCATTTTAAAAAAGTAACCATTCTCTATGGAGCACGTTCACCACAGGATCTGGTTTTTAAATGGGAACTCAAAAAATGGCAAAATCGGGAAGACATTACCTTTTTACTCACCGTTGACCGAGGAGATGACCAATGGAAGGGTACAGTTGGCTTGGTTCCCAATGTACTTAAGGAAAACGTCCAGGTGAATCCATTAGAATGGAAGTCCATCATCTGTGGCCCTCCGATTATGATTAAATTTACCATCAAGGCGTTATTGGAAATGGGTTTCCAACCTCCTGATATTATTACCACACTGGAAATGAGAATGAAATGCGGATTGGGAAAATGTGGTCGATGCAATATCGGACCCTATTATGTTTGTAAAGATGGACCGGTTTTTACTTACCAGCAGCTCCAGAATATGCCGGAAGAGTACTGACGGAGGCAATTACATGAACTTCCAAGAAAGTATTCAAGCTCTCTACTCATTAATTAATTATGAAAAAACTGATTTTTCTTACACCGACCTCAAGCTCGATCGGATGAGAGAATTCATGACTCTCCTTGAACACCCCGATACCCATTCACCAGTGATATTGGTTGCTGGTACCAAAGGAAAGGGAAGCACCTGCTATTATTTGGAACGGATATTAGCTTCCCAACAGAAGAAATGCGGCTTGTATATTAAGCCACACCTTCTCACTTTTCGGGAACGCCTGCGGTTTAATGGAGAAATTATTCAACCTGAAGAACTTGCTCAGTTAGTAACCGATATTTTCCCAGTTATCAACCACATGGAAAAATATTCTCTTTATGGTAAGCCTACCTATTTCGAGGTTTCGGTTGCCTTGGCTTTCCAATATTTTAAAAAAAGAAAAGCTGATTATTCCATCATGGAGGTAGGGCTTGGAGGCCGTTTGGATGCAACCAATGTTGCCAATCCAATTCTCACCGTTATCACTCCGATAAGTTATGACCATACCGAAATATTAGGTGAAACCATTCCTCAAATTGCTCAAGAAAAAGCCGGTATTCTCCGTCCCTATATTCCTCTTATTTTAGGGCTTCAGGAAAAAAAATCCGCCAAGACCACTATAATGCAAGTTGTTGAAAATCTGCGGGTTCCAGTATTTCCTCTTGAAGATTATTACACCTACCGAATTCGCAGCCGAAGCGCAAATGGATCGGTTTTTGAACTGCTAGCAAAATCTGGCCGAGAGGGAATTTTTTCCTTACCGTTGTTAGGTGATCAACAGGTTGAAAATTTTCTTACTGCTTTGCTCAGCGCGGAACATTTAGGATATTTACCATCCAATCAGCAGCTCCAAAACCTTCTCAATGAAGCAGTTTGGCCGGGACGAATTCAAGTTATAGGTTCATCACCCTTAACCATTTTCGACGTGGCTCACAATCAGGCATCTTTTGCCACTTTGTGTCATACTCTGAGAGATTATTTGGGGATAAAAAAAGCCGTCTTTCTCTTAGGTTTTTTAAATGGAAAGGACTTTCCGGGAATTGCTGAAGAACTCTTTCAAATGGAATCCCGAGTGATCTTAACCACACCCTTTAATCCGAAAGCCGCCCTCCCAGCCGATATTGTTCATTTCTTTGCACCTCTTATTCCTCATCATGAAGTGATCAATGACCCCTACCAGGCTTGGGAGAAAGCTCTTCAATACGCAACTGAATTCCACTTGCCCTTAGTGGTAGCTGGATCATTTTACTTAGCAAAATTATTAAGTGATAAACTCAACGTAACCCTTTCGAAAGAGGAGGTGGAGTTATGATTATAGTCGCCGAACGAATCAATGCCACCCGGAAAGCCATCCGGGAAGCACTGGAGAAAAAAGATCAGGAATTTTTTATTCAAGAAGCTCAAAAACAGGAAAAGGCTGGTGCAGCTTTTATTGATGTCAATGCCGGCACCGAAGCCACCAAGGAAGTTGCTGATCTGAAATGGTTGGTCGAGTCTATTCAAGATGCGGTTGAAATTCCGCTATGCTTAGATTCTGCCAATGATCAAGCTTTAGAGGAAGCCCTCACCGTCTATAACAAAAAAGAGGTGATGATTAATTCATTTACCGCTGAGGAAAATCGAATCAAAGCCTTGCTTCCAATTGTGAAAAAATACGATGCTTTGGTGGTCGGGTTGGCGATGGGGGAGGGAGGAATCCCGCAATCGGTTGAAGAGCGAATGAAATTAGTAGAGACTTTAGTCAAAGCTGTTGATGAATATTCTATTCCTCGAGAGCATCTTTTTATTGACCCGCTGGTAGTGCCCATCGGTACCGATCAAAACCAAGGGAAATTGTTTTTAGAAACCCTCCAGGCAATTCCACAAACCTATCCTGGTGTGAGAACCGTCTGTGGTCTCAGTAATATTTCCTTTGGAATGCCCAATCGTCGACTCATTAATCGGTCCTTTTTAGCATTGAGTATAGGTTTTGACCTTCACGCCGCCATTATTGATCCTCTGGATGACAAGCTCATGGGAATTCTTTTTGCCAGTGAAGCCTTGATGGGTCGGGATGAATACTGCATGAATTATCTCACTGCTTTTCGAGCTGGCCGTTTAAACGAGTAAAACTTTTTAAAAACATCCTCTCTCCTGTCTCTTTCGGTCAGGAGAGAGAAAAAATTAATGATATTGAGCTGATTCACGTTTGAGTGGTAAATATTTAATCCCAATAGACGAGGGGGGCATTAATACTCATTCAGGCCATAAATCATTCCTCATTCTTTATAATCCTCTGGCAAGGAAGGGAAAAAAGGGTATAATACCTCTGAAAAGAGGTGTTTTCTATTCAATTAACCAAAGCCAAAGAATTTCGTCGTTACATTGAAGATCATTATGAATTCGGCGACTTCGCTTTGATTCGAGGTCGAGAAGAAACAGCCGAGATCGGTTTTGTATTCGCCGATGAAGATGTTAATAATTGGCCTTCTCTTTATAAAAAAGCCGAAAATATTTGTGATCATTTTGATAAAAGACTACAAGAGGAGGGACTCAAAACCGTAGCCTACTCTCGAGTAGGAAAAGACCTGGATTTTATCACTGTGTCAATTGTCATCCGTCTTCACGCCTTCCCTGAGGATCAAATCCATCGAATTGCCGATGTCATTATGAATATCCTTCGAGAAGTAAATCCCTATCATGAAAATGAAAATTAAACTATGAAGGAGGCTATCATGAAGTTCAGAGGGAAAATTGTCATTACCTTGAAACCAGGGGTTTTTGATCCACAAGGAGTAACCATTAAAAGCGCACTCCATTCCCTTGGATACCAAGAAACTGATGAGGTTAAAACTGGGAAATATTTCGAAATCAACCTTGATTCAAGCAACCTGGATACTGCTCAAAAACGTTTGGAAGAGATGTGTGACCAATTGCTGGCTAATCCGGTAATTGAAAATTTTCACTTCACCGTCGAACCCTCTGAAAACTAAGGAGCCTCCAATGAAATTTGGTATAGTCGTTTTCCCTGGTTCTAATTGCGATTATGATTGTCAACACGTTCTTTCCGTGGTTCTCAGCCAAGAAACAGAAATGCTATGGCATGAAAGCCATGACCTTAAGGAGTGCGATTGTATTGTCCTTCCTGGAGGGTTTAGCTATGGAGATTACTTGCGTACTGGTGCTGTCGCCCGTTTTTCACCGGTCATGGAATCAATTCGGAATTTTATCGAAGAGGGAGGATTAGTCGTCGGGATCTGTAATGGATTTCAAATCTTAGTCGAAAGTCAACTCCTTCCAGGTGCCTTGCTTCCCAACCAGAAGGGACATTTCATATGTCGTCATGTTCACCTGCGAGTTGAAAATACCGATACGCCTTTTACCCGGCTCTTTTACCCGGGAGAAGTCATCTCAATTCCTATCGCTCATCATCAGGGAAATTACTTTATTCCTCATTCTTCTTTATCCAATCTTCAAAAAAATCGTCAAATCATTTTTCGTTATTGTGATATTGACGGTCAAATCAATCATGCAACCAACCCGAATGGATCGATTGACTCAATTGCCGGGATAATTTCTTCTTCCCAAAATGTTCTGGGAATGATGCCACATCCCGAAAGGTCATCAGAAGCAGTATTGGGTTCTCAGGACGGAAAAAGAATATTTCTCTCGATTATCCAATGGTGGGAGGAAAAACATCATGCAAAATAACGAACAAATCCAGGTAGCCCGTGAGTTAGGGCTCCGCGACGAAGAATACCAAAGGATACTTGACATATTGCAAAGACCACCAACTCCAACGGAACTGGCCATGTTTTCCGTCGAATGGTCAGAACACTGTGGCTACCCGCATTCTCGCCGTTGGTTTGAACTCTTCCCACGGGAAGGAAAATTTCCGGTTCTGGTCGGTGAAGATGCCGGAGGTATTGTTTATCAAGGACAGGCAGTGGTATTTAAGATGGAAAGTCATAATCATCCCTCCCAGGTCGAGCCCCGCCAAGGAGCAGCTACTGGTATTGGAGGAATCATTCGTGATATTTTTGGGAGCGGTGCACGCCCCATAGCTTGCCTTGATTCTCTCCATTTCGGTCCTTTAGATAACGCTCGTTCAAATTTTATTTTTAAAGGTGTAGTAGACGGAATTGCTTTTTATGGGAATTGCGTTGGTGTTCCAACCGTAGCTGGCGAACTATATTTTCATCCTTCTTATCAGGGCAACTGCCTAGTTAACGTCATGAGTATTGGAATAGCCTCACAAGATCGATTGGCAAAATCCTGGGCCAAAGGGAAGGGAAATCTTATTATCTATGCTGGGAACCGAACCGGACGGGATGGTATAGGAGGGTGTAGTATTTTAGCTTCTCAGGAATTCAGCGAACAAGATGAGAAACGCCCCAGCGTACAAATTGGTGATCCCTTTACTGAAAAATGCCTGATTGAAGCAACTATGGAAGCTCTTACTACTGGATTCTTAGTAGGAATCAAGGATATGGGTGCCGCTGGTTTGACTTGCTCTTCCAGTGAAATGGC
>NZ_DAOLQM010000111.1:0-6747 GCF_035418125.1 Atribacter sp.
AGAATTCCAAAAGAAAACCTGGTGAGTTATCAAATTGTCCATTACCAACCTTTGCGAGATTATGGAGGATGGGGAATCCGTTATGGAAAATACGGAAAAGCTTATACTCTCTCTGGAGATATCGGAGTTCAATTGGTCACTATTGATCAAAAGAAGATTTTACTCGGCACTCTTAGACCGGAAGACATGCAAAAAGCTCTTGATTCAATACTCAAAAAACACTAACTAATCTACTCGCTTGCTCCACTGACCCATCGAACATTTTATTGTTATTTACTATAAGTAAACAGTCTGATAGTTCAAAAAGAAAGGAATTGGGTCCTTGATATCAAAGGAGGTGAATGATAACGGATGATTTAGAAAATAAAGATAAAGCTGAAAAAATCCACCAACTATTACTTGAAATTGATGAACAACAGTTACAAGCCAAGTATCGTTTTAAACATCGTACACTGCCCTTCCTTATCATTATCGCTATACTGCTTTTTTCTGCTCTCTATCTCATTTATCCATGCCTCTATGGTTTCATAGAAACTTTAATTGAATTTATTGAAGAACAACCTCCTTTTATTCATGATCAAAAAACTCCTAATATTATGGTTTATGAGATAGATCAAAGGGGAAAGCTAATGAATCAGATTATTAGAAACACAAAATACCTACAGTTTGACCATCTATCCTGAAAATACCATCTAATAAATTCTTTAATCGGTCATTCTGAGCCCTGGTTTTTCGAGGGCGCGAAGATCTCATTTTTTAATTATTTCTGTCTTCTTCCCCAAATTTGTATATAATATTAAGGTGAACAGAGAAAATCATTGGGGGAAAGTAATTGATAAAAAAATAAGAATCATGGAGGTACCTTGTTATGGCACATATCGAATCATCTGGAAACATTCCAAAAAAGATGAAGGCGGTAGTCAACTATGCTCCTGGCGACTTCCGCTTAGAAGAAGTTGATGTTCCAGAAATTGGGCCAGGAGAAGTTTTGATAAAAGTTGGTGGTTGTGGAATATGTGCGGGAGATGTAAAAACTTTCCATGGTGCCGCACGAATCTGGGGAGGAGATGGTCAACCGGCTTATGTGAAACCTCCAGTTATCCCCGGTCACGAGTTTTATGGTCAAGTGGTGGCATTAGGAGAAGGCGCCAGCAAAAAGTATGGTTTGAAGCTCGGTGATTGGGCAACTTCCGAGCAAATTGTTCCTTGTGGTGTTTGTCGTTATTGCCTTCGAGGAGAATACTGGATGTGTGAAGTTCATAATATTTACGGCTATCAGAAACATGATGCCGAAGGTGGTTTTGCCGAGTATATGAGATTTCCAGCTACTGCTCGCAATCACAAACTACCCGAAGGCTTCCCCCTTCATATGGCCCCCTATATTGAACCGTTAGGGTGCGCTATCCATGCCGTTGAGAGAGCTGATATCCAACTCGATGACGTTGTGGTGATTGCCGGCATTGGACCTCTTGGATTTGGTATGCTTCAGACTGCTCGTCTTAAAAATCCGAAACTCCTGATTGCAATCGACGCAAAAGAAAAAAGATTAAATTTAGCTAAAGAATTAGGTGCAGATTTAGTTATGAATCCATTAAAAGAAGATGTGGTGGCTAAAGTGAAAGATCTGACCGATGGCTATGGCTGCGATGTCTATATTCATGCCAGTGGTAATCCCAAGGGAGTTCATCAAGGAATGAATATGATTCGAAAATTGGGAAGATATGTTGAGTTTAGTGTTTTCAATGAACCAACTCTCCTTGACTGGTCAATTATTGGAGATGTGAAAGAAATTGAAATTCGAGGCGCCCATTTGAGTCCCTATACCTATCCAGCTGCTATCCGCTTTATTCAAGAAGGCAAAGTGAAAGCCGAAGATATCATAACCCATGAATTTCCGCTCGTTGAGTTCAAAAAAGGAATGGAATTGGCAGAAAAAGGTGACGAGTCAATTAAAGTGGTATTGATTCCATAACCATTTATATAAGTCTAATGGCCAATTGCCCCTCTCTATCAAAAAGAGGGGCAATTTTTTTGTTTACTAAATACTTTAATTACTGGATAGATCCACATGCAACTTGGTGGCAATTGATGAGGATGAAAACCTAAGATTCGACCTGTCTTGGTATGTCACTAAATTAATCGGATGTAACAAAGACCGGAGGGGAGAAGGCGCGAGAGAGCAACATTTTCTACGTTCTGAGGAGTCCAGTGTCTTTCCCGGACGACGTGAGAATCTCATCCTTTCCAGTTTCATCGTTCCCCGATTCAATGATTCCATAAATTATAAAAGATGAGATCCTCACGGCTTTAAAAAGCGAAGCCTCAGGATGACGGCTTTTTTAAAATTCTTTTGTTAAAGCTTGATTTATTTAACCCGTCAATGGATTTTAAGAAAAAAGTATCTATCCTCTTTTTTATCCTATCCAATCAGATTTATTTCCATATAATGAGCGCCTTCAACCGGATTATTATAATAAGGCTCAATTTCATAAAATCCCAGCGACCGGTAAAGTGTAATTGCTTCTTTCATGGTCGAAATGGTATCAAGACGCATTTTATGGTAGCCTAATTCTTTAGCACGGGAGATGAGATGAATCGCCAAGCCCTTCCCGATTCCCAGTCCTCGGAATTCCGGTCGGACATAAAGTCGCTTCATCTCGCAGATTTGTTCCTTAAGAGGTTTCATTGCAATGCATCCAGCTGGTTTTCCATACACCAGAGCTAAATAAAGCAAACCTTTGGGAGGTGAATAGACGCCAGGGAGTTCATCAAGCTCTTGTTGAAAGTTTTGAAAGCACAAGCTAAAATTCAGCGATTGAGCGTATTCCAAGAATAATTGCTTGATATTATCGATGGAAGTTTTTTCATTGGTGACTTCCATGATCGTATACGGTTTATTCATATTCATATACAAATCCCTTTCCTATTGGAGGTGGATAAATGAAAATTAAATTTTTTACTATTTTATATGTCCTATTGGTTTTTTCGCAAGGCGTTTTCGCTGATTCTCCAGCAACATCAACTCCCTTTTCTGAAGCTTATCTGGATATTCCTCTAGTTAAAATGGCACAAGAACAAGGGGTTCTTAACCAAGAAATGTGTCGATTCTTAACTGATCTCAATATTTCTATTGATCAAAAAGCCGCTTTAGTTAATGCCTTGGGGTGGAAATTCGAGGGGAAAAAGAATGCTGAAATATTTACTCAATTTCTTATGAAAAAATATCGATTTCAAACCAAGAATCTTCCAATTTATGCCTTAAATGGTAGTGAATTGATGTGTCTTGGGTATCTCAAACTTCTTGATGATTACTTTCACCCCTTAGAAGCTATGAAAATTCTTGAGGGAGCTTTGAAAATCAAGCCAAACAGTTTTACGGTAAATATTGTAACTGCTATAGCTCGAGGCCAGGTTGCTTTTGATACTGATTGGTGCCAAATTTGGCGTTTTGCTGAAACGGTATTGAACAATAAATCGCTTAATGAAGACTTTCGTCCGGAAGCCACATCGATTATCATGGATTATTTAATTTTATACCGGGATAGTTGTTTTGAATAACCTCTTTTTTCACAATAAGAGGTATAATAAATAGTAATTGAAAGTAAAAGGCAGGGGAATACAGTTGATTTTTTCTATGATTCGTCAGTTTCATCCTCCACCAAGTTAATTTTTCCTCTAAGTTCATTTAACCATTTGCCCACTGTTTTATAAGCCCCATATTTTTACCGAGATAAGATTTTAATTGTCTCAGACAATTTTATCGTTTCAATATTATGAATTATTGATTCACTTCAAAGCCGACAATTTGATTTTAATGTGAGGGGAAGCTTATGAAGAAAAAGACCAACAAAAATAAAAAATTAGATAATTTTGCCTTTCAAGAATTGTATAACCGAAGAAAAGCCATTACTTTTACTTTAACTTTGTTTATCGTTGGTATTTATGTTGCATATATTTTGATTAATGCTTTTGATCGGGAATTATTGGTTCGGAAAATATCTGGTGGTATTACCTTGGGTATTTATATTGGCATTGGAATTATCATTATCGGATGGATCACCACTGGAGTTTACGTTTGGTGGGCGAACAACAAATACGATTCACTGCTTGATAGAATTAAAAGGACTACTGGAGGCCACTCATGAGTACAACCAGCTTAGGGCAGGTCAATTCGATTTCAATTTCCTTCTTTTTTATATTTGTGGCAGCTACTCTATTCATTACCTATTGGGCCTCAAAGAAATCCCATACTACCAGTGAGTTCTATGCTGCTGGACATGGTATCAGTGGTTTTCAAAATGGTTTGGCTCTTTCGGGAGATTTTATGAGCGCGGCATCTTTTTTGGGAATTGCCGGCATGGTGGCTCTGAGTGGTTATGATGGTCTGATATATTCAGTGGGTTGGCTGGTTGGCTGGCCGGTGGTGCTTTTTCTCATCGCAGAACCACTCAGAAATTTAGGGAAATATACCCATGCGGATGTCGTGGCCTATCGGTTGAGCAAAAGGCCGGTTCGAAGCGCAGCAGCTGTTGGAAGTATTGTGACAGTTCTTTTCTATCTTCTTGCTCAAATGGTGGGTGCCGGAACCTTAATAAAACTGGTTTTTGGTCTTCCTTATGAGGTAGCGATTATCTTAGTTGGTTCGATTATGCTTGCCTATGTCTTGTTTGGCGGGATGCTAGCCACTACCTGGGTTCAAATTATCAAGGCAGCACTTTTGCTGGGCGGCGCCACAGTTTTGGCGATTTGGACCCTCTATCATTATGGATTTCATTTTGGGAATCTTATTAATGAAGCCCAGATTCAATATGGAATTGATTTTCTGCTTCCGGGAGGATTGGTTAAAAATCCTTTAGATACTATTTCTTTGGGATTGGCACTGATGTTTGGAACTGCCGGCCTTCCACATATTCTTATGAGATTTTACACCGTTCCCAATTCGAAAGAAGCCAGAAAATCAGTTTTTTATGCGACTGGTTTCATTGGATTTTTTTATATCCTTACTTTTATTTTAGGATTCGGCGCAGCGGTCATTGTTGGAAAGGCAGCTATTCAAACTATTGATCAAGGTGGAAATATGGCAGCTCTTCTGTTAGCTGAAGTATTGGGAGGTCAAGTTTTTCTTGGTTATCTGGCAGCAGTCGCTTTTGCTACCATTTTAGCGGTAGTTGCTGGTTTGACCTTGGCTGGTGCTTCGGCAGTATCCCACGATCTGTATGCGGGAGTTTTTAAACAGGGTATTATCAATGAAAAAAAGGAGTTGAGAGTGGCAAAAATTTCCACTCTATCTTTGGGTATTGTCGCTATTGTATTAGGGATCCTCTTTAAAGGTCAAAATATTGCCTTTATGGTAGGATTGGCATTTGCCATTGCAGCGAGTGCGAATTTTCCGGCCTTGCTTCTGTCGATATATTGGAAGAAATTTACCACTCAGGGAGCGGTAGCTAGTATGATTACTGGCTTAGGGTTGGCCATTATCCTCATTTTTTTGAGCCCCACTATCTGGGTGGATGTCCTCCATCATTCCCGAGCCCTTTTCCCCTTGAAAAATCCTGGACTTTTTTCCATGGCTGGATCTTTTTTGGTTGGTATTTTAGTGTCACGGTTCACCCATGATCTGCAAGCGGAAGAAAAATTCGCCGAGGAAACTGTCCGCAGCTGTATCGGAGGAGTATAAAATTATTAACCATCAAAAATTGAGTTGGAAATGAGGACTGACGTCGTGAGCTATTTTCAACGCTTCTTCATATTCTTGCCGGGAAAGTCGACGGTTTAATGATGGACATTGAAAGGCATGATAAGTTGGATAATATTGCGCCATGATATTAATGGCAGCAGTTGGAGATATCTTTTCGGCAATAAAAGCGATGATTTCCTGGGTTCCAGCGAGATGATTTGGAAGGACCAGATGACGAATAAACAGGCCTCGCTGAGCGATTCCCTGTTGATCAACTTTTAAATCTCCTACTTGACGATGCATTTCTTTTAACGCAGCTTTCATGGCTTCCGGATATCCTGAAATTCCGGATAATTTCTCGGCAGTTTCTTTATTAGAGTATTTTGCATCGGGAAGGTAAATATCAATAATGCCATCCAACTTTTTTAGAGTAGCTGTACTTTCATAACCGCCGCAGTTATAAACGATGGGGATATTAAGTCCGTTACGAACTACCATCACTATAGCAGCAAGGATTTGAGGAAGGTAATGGGTGGGAGTAACCAAATTAATATTATGACAGCCAAGTGCCTGGAGTTCCTCCATGTAACCAGCCAAAGTTTCAATAGAGATTTTTTCGCCGTGGCCTTGGCTTATAGTCCAATTTTGACAATAGATGCAATGCATCGGACAATGATGGAAAAAAATAGTGCCTGAACCTCGATACCCTACCAACGGAGCTTCTTCCCCATAATGAGGTCCATAGGAGGCAACTTCCAATTCCATCCCCGCTCTGCAATGTCCAATTTCACCCTTTTTCCGATTCACCCGACAGGCATGAGGACAGAGAGTGCAGGACTCGAGATTATCCATCAGTTCCTGAGACTTTTGGATAAGAATATCAAGGTCAATTTTTTCTCGATAAATTGGTTGAGAATCCATACTTTCCACCTCAAAATACTGAAACAAAAAGATAAAATAACCGGTAAGAATTTCAAATTTCACTATTCCTATCCTGAAAATACCATCAAACAAATTCTTTAATCGGTCATCCTGAGCCCTCGCTTTGTAAGGGCGTGAGGATCTCATCT
>NZ_DAOLQM010000112.1:0-6721 GCF_035418125.1 Atribacter sp.
CATGAATCACGGCATTAATCCCAGGACAATCACCACCAGCACTGAGTACTCCAATACGACGAATTGGCATATTTATAATCACCTCTCTAAAAATGCAACCGCTCGTGCAAAACTGCTGTCAATTCCTTCCACTCGATAAGGAAAGGCTAAAAACACGAAGGGAGTCGTTGTAATTTGATCTAAGTTATCTAAACCTTCGATTAACAAAACATCCTGAGCCATGAGGATTTGATGAAACTCTCGGGTTTTTTCAACATTCTTCCCCAGATGAAAATGAGCATCAATTCCTACCATTTTTACTCCACGATCGCGAAGCCAGATTCCTGCTTCTGGTGAAAAAGATGGTAGCAACTCTCTATTACCAGTTTGTTTGACCTTTTGGAGATTTTCTTTGTCACAATTTCGCCCTATAACAATATCGCCCTTTTCAACTTTTTCTCCCAATTGGATTTCAAGAAGATCGGTAGTAACCTCATCATGAGTTTCGCTAACGTCAAAATAATCACAAAACCAGGCTCGACCGCAAAAAGCTTCAAGGGAAAATTGTTCCAAGTCTTTCCCGTTCTCAAAAAAATGAGCAGGGCTTTCAATGTGAGTTCCAACATGAGAATGAGTATATATTTCGTGTTTCCAAGTTCGATCGTGTAAGTAACTTCGTTCGACCCGAAATGGACGAGTGGGCGTTCCTGGAGGAACTATTTTCTGGGAAAGGTCAACCAGCTTAAGATCTTTGCTGGTAAATAAGTTTTTCATATCAATCCTCCTGGCATTGGAATTCTATCCTGATTATTTTACAATATATAAAGAAATAATAAACCACCATGTCCCAGAAAGAAGGATATTCTATGTTATTCCATACCTTTTGCCATATCCCCTCAATAGGTGAAAAGACGGAAAGAAAAATTTGGCAGGAAGGAATTTTAAATTGGGACGATGCTCTCACCGACCCCCTGTTTCGAAAAATTCTCCCTGGAAATATCTCAGATCGGGCATATTCGATGGTGGCTCGTTCCTATGAAAAAATAGAAAAAAAAGATATTCGCTTTTTTACTGAAAAATTTCATAACTTTAACCGTTGGAGAATTTTTTCTCATTTTCGTTCCGAAGCAGTATTTCTGGATATTGAAACTAGTGGATTGAATCCGCCTGATGATTATATTACCGTTATTACACTTTTTGACGGAAAGAAGATTAAAACCTATGTACACGGAATTAATATGGCTGATTTCATTGATGACATTTTCCATTATCAAATCATTATTACTTTTAATGGAAAATGTTTCGATCTCCCTTTTATAGAAAGGTATTTCGATATTAAGCTGCCACATATTCATTTCGATTTAAGGTTTATGTTGAAAAGTATGGGTCTTTCCGGTGGACTAAAAGTATGTGAAAAGTCTTTGGGAATAGATCGGGGTAAATTGAAGGGTATCGATGGGTATATGGCAGTTCTTCTCTGGCAAAAATACTTAGAAGGCTGTACCGAAGCCTTAGAAACTCTGATTGCTTATAACGTCGAAGATACCGTCAATCTTGAAAAGCTCATGGTGTATTATTATAACTATAATGTAAACGAGCTCTCTTTCCCCTATTTGGTTCTCGAAGAACCTCGAAAAAAAATTCAGATTTCTTCCCGGATTTACCCTGAAGTGATCAAAGAAATCCGTTATGAAAAATTGCGATTTTATAAAGAAAGGGAGGGCTTAATTTGGTAGGTTCAATTTCCCAAGAGGATATTCAATCTATTCTCCATGCCGATAGAAATGATCCATTCCAAATTTTAGGAATACATTCTGCGGAAAGTGCTCGGGGTGTTTTTGTTCGATTATTTTATCCTGATCTTCACTCTGCTGAGGTTGTTGACCCCGATCAATCTGAGCAACCATGGATAATGGACCGTATCCATTCGGAAGGATTTTATGAAGTATTCATACCAAATCGAAGTTTTTTTCGGTATCTCCTGAGATTAACCAAAAATAATGGTGAAATCATTTTAACCCGAGATCCCTATTCCTTTCTTCCTCTCCTCACCGATCTCGATATTTATCTTTTCAACGAGGGAACCCATTTGGCCATTTATGAGTTTCTCGGAGCACATTTTAAAACCATTGATGAAACACCGGGAATGCTTTTTTGTGTTTGGGCTCCTAATGCTCGACGAGTTAGCGTAGTTGGAGATTTCAATGGATGGGATGGTCGAATCCACCAAATGAGAATGATAGGGTCTTCAGGAATATGGGAAATATTTATCCCAAATGTGCCCACAGAAACACGATACAAGTTTGAAATTAAAACCCAAGAAGGACATCTCCTCTTGAAATCTGATCCTCTGGCTTTTTATGCAGAAAAGACTCCACTTACCGCCTCACTTACTTACAACCTGAGCGGCTATAATTGGCGTGATCATGATTGGATCGAAAAACGGAAATCATCTAGTCTTCTTGCCACCCCGATGAGCATTTACGAAGTCCATCTTGGATCATGGAAAAAAGGAGAATACTCTTCTTTTCTCAGTTACCGAGAGTTGGCCCATCAACTGGTGGATTACGTTCAGGAAATGGGTTTTACCCACATAGAACTCCTTCCTATTTGTGAACACCCCTTTAACGGATCCTGGGGCTATCAAGCTACTGGTTATTTCGCTCCCACCAGCCGTTTTGGAGAACCAAAGGATTTTATGTATTTTGTCGACTATTGCCACCAAAATGGAATTGGTGTGATTCTGGATTGGGTTATTGCTCACTTTCCGAAGGATGGTCATGGACTGGGACGCTTTGATGGTACCGCACTCTATGAACATGTTGATCCCCGAAAAGGAGAACATCCCCATTGGGGAAGTTATATTTTTAACTATGGGCGAAGAGAGGTGCGCTGTTTTTTAGTCTCCAACGCCATGTATTGGCTGAAAGAATACCACATTGATGGCCTACGAGTTGATGCCGTGGCATCTATGCTCTATCTTGATTATGGTCGAAATCAAGGTGAATGGCTTCCTAACCAATATGGCGGCAAAGAAAACCTTGAAGCAATTGATCTTATTCGATACTTCAATGAAAGCATCTACCATCGATTTCCAGGAATTATGACTATAGCCGAAGAGTCTACAGCTTGGCCGGGTGTAACCCTTCCTCCTTATACTGGTGGCTTGGGATTCTTATTCAAATGGAATATGGGGTGGATGAATGATTTTCTCGCTTACATGAGTAAAGATCCTATATATCGTAAATACCATCACCAAAATTTAACTTTCCCTCTTATGTATGCATTTTCGGAAAATTTCATTTTGCCCTTGTCACATGATGAGGTTGTCCATGAAAAACGCAGTATGATTAATAAAATGCCTGGTGACTGGTGGCAAAAGTTTGCTAATCTTCGTCTTTGTTATGCAACCATGTTTGGGTTCCCGGGTAAAAAACTTCTCTTCATGGGAAACGAAATTGGCCAATGGAGTGAATGGGATCATGATACCGGTTTAAATTGGTTTCTGCTCGATTATGATACCCATCGGAAACTGCAATTATTTGTAAAAGATCTCAATCGTATATATAAACAGGAAAAATCGCTCTGGGAAATTGACAATTCTTGGAAGGGTTTTGAATGGATCGATTGCAATGATTCAGATAATTCAATTCTTTCCTTTATTCGAAAAAGCAGAAATTCCGATGACTTTTTAGTTTTTGCGTGTAATTATACTCCAGTTCCACGCCTTGGCTACCGATTAGGTGTCCCTAAAAAGGGTGTTTATCAAGAAGTGTTGAACAGCGACTCCGAAATTTATGGGGGAAGTAATATTGGCAACTTTGGACAGGTTTTTACCCAGAATATTCCCGGCCACGGAAAGCCCTTCTCGGTGGATTTAAATCTCCCTCCCTTGGGTTGTGTGGTTTTAAAATTGTCTAACTAAAAAATAGTAATAAATAAAAATGGCGTCATCCTGAGGCTTCGCTTTTCGATGATTTAAGGTTTTCACTTTTTTTTAATGTTGCTGACTCATTATCTCAGTGTAATTATTAAAAATGAAAGGCACCCTCCCCGCCGCGAAAGCGGCACCCCTCCAAGGAGGGGAATTGTTCAATATATTCCCCATTGAGGGGGGAATATATTAGATGGTATTTTCAGGATAGATTGATCCCATGAGTTCCTAATCTGAATCAATTTCCTTTTTTCCCGATGTTCTTTTGATAAAATCTTGATAAGCAAAAGCATATTCAACTGCCCAGCGACAGGATTCAACCATACTACGATGGTTGGCTTTTCCCTGCCCAGCAATGTCAAAAGCGGTTCCATGATCGGGAGAAGTTCGAATAAAAGGAAGACCTAAAGTAATGCTTACCGTCCCATAAAAATCCATACATTTAGTCGCAATGTGCCCTTGGTCGTGATAAAGAGAAAGTACTGCATCAAATCTTCCCTGACGGGCAAACCAAAAAACTGAATCGGCAGGGTAAATTCCCATCACATTCATTCCTAGTTTTCGCGATTTTTCGATAGCCGGATTTATTTCCTTGATTTCTTCTTGGCCCAACAAGCCATTTTCTCCCCCGTGAGGATTGAGAGCAGCAACAGCAATTTTAGCTGAAAAAAGCCCGATAGAATTCAAATATTGATTCATTTCGAGTAAAAATTTATAGACCTTCTCCTTTTTTACTTCCTTGACTGCTTCTAAAAGCGAAAGGTGACGGGTAAGAAAAAAAACTCGCAGTTGATCAATTTGAAACATGGTAAGTGCAACGGAGCTTTTGGTTAACTCTTTAAAAATTTCAGTGTGTCCGATATACGGAACAGCAGCAAGATGCAGCGCTTCCTTGCTAATGGGTGCAGTCACCACTGCATCGACTTGTTCTTTTAAAGCTAACTGGATAGCAGTCTGAATATATTCAAAGCTGCTTTGTCCCGATTGAGAAGAGATCTCTCCCCATCGAAAGGAAGATAAATCAACATTGCTGCAATCAAGAAGATAAGGCCCTGGACTTGAAATTGATTCAGTAAATTTTTGCCAATTGATCGATGTTTTAGTGACCTCCTCGGCTTGACTCAAAACCTTTCGGTCACCAACGACCAGAGGAATAGCAGGGAATTCCCAGTTTTGCAGAGTTTGTACAATAATTTCTGGTCCGATGCCACTAGGATCCCCCAAGGTAATAGCAATAACCGGTAATCTTGAATTCATAACTCACTCCGAGCAGCAATGATTCTTTTTATACCCTCTTCAATTTCTTCTTTTTTCCTACAAATAGAAATACGAATAAATCCATCTGAACTTTGTCCAAAAGTATCACCCGGTGCAACGGCGACATGGCTTTTTTGGAGTAATTTTTTACAAAATTCAAGTGATTTCATGCTAAATTCTCTGATATCTACCCAAACATAATATCCTCCACCAGGACGATATACTTTAAACCCAGCCTTTTCCAAACCTGAGCAGCATAAATCGCAGTTTTGCCGATAAGAATCTACCATCTTTTTAATCTCTTCTTCAGGCATATCTAAAGCAATTTCAGCCGCCTTTTGCGAGAGATGAGACGTACAGGCAATCATATATTCGGAAACTTTCATTAAATGAATTAATAGATCCTTCGGAACCACCATATACCCTACCCGCCAACCCGTTAAGGCATAGGTTTTAGAAAAGGAAAAAATACTGATCAACCTTTCCGGTCGAACATAACGGTACATTCCAAAATGCTCACCCTGATAGATATATTTTTCATAGGCTTCGTCGGATACAACTACCAGATTGTATTCCTCGGCTAAATCTGAGATCGACTGCATAACTTTTTCAGGAAAAACTACACCTAAGGGATTAGATGGAGTATTGACTAAAATCATTTTCGTTCTTGGAGTGATTGACTTACGAATTGATTCAAAATCAGGCAAGTAATTATTCTCTGGTAAGAGAAAATATCTTTTTATTCGTCCTCCGCTCAGTTCAACCTGTGAGAAATGATTGGTAAAACCTGGATCAGGAATCAATGCTTCGTCTCCAGGATCTAAAATAGTTCGAAAAGCAACTACAGTTCCAAAAAGTGAGCCAGGGAGAATGACTACATCATCAGCTTCAACTTTCCAATTTTTTTCTTTCAACAACTTCTTTGCTATTTTATCTCTTAAGGAATGGATACCAACAGTGGGTGTATATTTAATATCTCCTTTGGAATAAAATTCTTTTAAACCTTCTAAAATAAAACTTGGGGTGGGAAAATGAGGCTCTCCAATCTCCAAGTGAATCGCATCAGGAATAGTCAGAGCCATCCCCATGAGTTCTCGTATTCCCGAACGGGGTAATTTCGCTACATCATCAGCAATATTTACCATCATGACCTCCTATTGAAAAGACAGTATTGGAATGCTTTCTATAAGCTTCATTTCAAAACACTAAATCTTGAATCTCAATCCAGGCTTTCACCCTCATCTTGACCTTTTTGCTTTGCTTTCCTCTCCCCTGGTGGGAGAGGATTAAGGTGAGGGGGCACTTAGATTTCTTCACCAAGTTAAATTTCTTAACAACCAATCTGGATCTCAATCTAGGAATCTAAACTTTCACTCTCATCTTGACCTTCTCCCATCAAGAGAGAAGGAACCTAAATGATGCGTCATCCTGAGCAGTGCTTTTTCTCGTGAGAATCTTATCCGACGCTACCGGCGTCATCCTGAGACCTCGCTTTTTGAGGGCGTGAGGATCTCATCTTCAAGTTTTTATAAAGAAAAAAACAAAAAAATG
>NZ_DAOLQM010000113.1:0-6720 GCF_035418125.1 Atribacter sp.
AAGAAGCTATTTCTTTTTTATTTTCCAGAATAAAACTCATAATTTTGACTTGATCGGCTTCCTGATGATGAAGAATTCCTTTTAATTGACCGTGGTGCATGACCATAATCCGGTCACAAAGGGCGAGAACTTCAGGAAGTTCTGAGGACAGGAGAATAACCGAAACGCCCATTTTTGAAAGTTCATCAATAAGCTTATAAATTTCTGCTTTGGCTCCAACATCAATCCCGTGGGTAGGTTCATCCATAAACAATATTTTAGGTTGATTCATAAGCCAGCGAGCAATAATGGTTTTTTGTTGGTTTCCACCGCTGAGATTTTTCGAAATTTGTTTCAAGCTGGGGGTTTTAATTGACAATAAATTAACATATTTATTGGAGATTTCCTTTGACCTCTTTTTATTTATAAACTGTAATGCACTGGATAGCTTTTTAAGGTGAACGATGGTCATGTTATCCTGAACGGATAATTTTAATAACATGCCTTGTTCTTTACGGTCTTCGGCTATCATGCCCAAACCGAGTTTTATGGCATCGGCTGGATGGTTGATTTTAACCTCTTTCCCGTTAATCAATACCTTACCGGAAGCCATCTTTTCCATACCGAAAATGCTCTGGAGTAATTCGGTTCGACCTGAACCAACTAAACCGGTTAAACCTAAAACTTCACCTTTATAAAGTTTGAAACTGACATTTTTTACTCGATCTGAAGAACTCAAGTTTTGAACCTCTAAAATAACCTCTCGATCGGAGTAGTCTTGTATAAACTCCCGATGAGCTTTTTTTTCAAAATTACGACCGACCATAAGGGAAACCATTTTTTCTAAAGTAGCATCATCTTTTTGAAGTGTATCTATATAACTACCATCTCGTAAAACGGTTATTCGATCGGCAATTTCTAAAACTTCTTCGAGTTTATGCGTGATAAAAAGAATCGAAACACCTTCATTTTTTAAGGATTTCATAATCTTTAGAAGAAGCGTTATTTCACCAGTAGTGAGTGACGAAGTCGGTTCATCCATAATGAGGAGTTTGGCATTAAGTGAAACTGCTTTGGCAATTTCAATTAACTGCATTTGCGACACACTAAGATATTTCACCAGAACTCTCGGATCTATATTATCTACTCCAAGGGTTGTTAAGTATTTCCGACATTCTGAAATCATTTTTTTGCGATCAATAAAACCAAAAGATTTGGTTAACATTCTGCCTTGATAAATATTTTCTGCGACACTCATGTAACGAGACAAAGAGAGTTCTTGATGGATCATAGCTATTCCGGTATGCTGGGCATGTCTTGGGTCCCTAAATTTGATAACATTTCCTTCAAATTCGATATGACCTTCATCGGGATAATAGACACCCGAAAGGATATTCATCAAGGTTGATTTTCCTGCTCCGTTTTCACCAATAATGGCATGAATCTCACCCTTTTTAATATCAAAACTAACATTATTGAGAGCAATAACACCCGGGAATACCTTGGTAACATTTACAATTCTACAAATGATATCTTCACTCATTACTCGCTTCCTCCATGGTTGTTAAATAACAAGGCGGCATAGAACCGCCTTGTTATTTTTAATCAATCTGATTAATTTATTGCGGGATCTTCTCGTTGACATTTTCTGGAGTAGCAACATCACCTTCGAACCAGTTGATTGCTTCTGGGACGATACCAGCTACGATCTGATTGAAAGCAGAAACCACTGGAGCATATCCTTGGTTGAAAGGATCCTGATCCAAACAGGCAGTGACTTCACCTGAACGAATATAAGCAACAGTTTCTTCCATCCAGTCATGGCAGACCAATTTCAATTTCCCAGTCAGCCCAGCGTCTTTGATGGCTTTGGCTGCACCAAAGGGACCACCGGCAGTGACATAGATCCCTTTTAAATCTGGGTTAGAGGTAATCAAATTTTGGGTAACGTTGTAGGCTTCTTCAGCTTTATCCTGGTTTTCAAATTCTCCCACCAGAACCATCTTCTCGTTTTTGTCGATTACATCTCGAGCTCCGGTTCTTCTCAATTCATGGCCTAACACATTAAAGGAGCCGGTAATGATGGCATACTTTCCTTCTCCATCCATGGCATCCATTAAGAGTTGTCCACACTTTTGACCACCGGTAAAACCGTCTTGACCCCAAAAGGCAATTCTTTTTGACTTTAAACCGGGTTCAGTATTAAAAGAGTAAACTTTTACTCCGGCATCCATGGCTTTATCTACTACTGGTTGAAGAGCTTCGGAAAGACCGAAGAGGGTAACAGCATCATATTGAGCGGTAATGACGTTTTGCATGGCATCTTCAAATTTCTTGGGATCAAAGTCTGGAACCGAGATCCAGTCGACTTTACAGTTCCGGTCTTTGAGGACTTCTTTGGCAAAGAGAGTCCCCTTCATAACCGCCATTCCAAAGGGATTGTTCTGAACCATGATGGTGGCAATGCGCAAAGGTTTTTCAGATACCTGATCAACAGGTAACACATAGAGAGACGCACCGGCTGGGGCTTTGAGTTCAGCTGCCGGAACGAAGTCTGCAGCAAAAGCGATTCCGATAAACAATGATGCACAGAAAATTCCAAGTAGTGCTACTAATAATAACCTGGTTTTTGACATAATCTTACCTCCTCAAGGGTTTTTGTATTTTAATAGCATAAGCTAAGCTATTAAAACCAATGAAATTACCTTTAAGCTGCTCCTTTTCTCCTCAAACTATCTATCGAAACAGCTCCAATAATTACTACTCCAATTACTACAGTTTGCCAGTAACCGGGAACAGCCAATAAAACAAAGGCGTTTTTTAGAACTCCCATTAATGCTGCACCCACAATAACCCCCAAAGGATTTCCTTCTCCTCCGGACATACTAATACCACCAATAACCGCTGCCGCAATAACATCTAACTCATATCCATTGCCGTAAAAAGCGTCTGCTCCCTCAAGTTGACCCATGAGTATAAGGCCACATATTCCGGCTAAAAAACCAGTTATAGTAAAAACCATGATTTTTACTTTTTCGACTTGAATACCGGAAAGCTTGGCCGCTTTTTCACTGTTACCTACTGCATAAACATTTCTTCCTGGAACAGTGTTATTAGCGAATATATAGCCAATTGCTACGATAATCAGCATGACTAAAACTGAAACCGGAACATTTCGAATATAACCACCGCCAAATACCGATATCCAGGTGGGATTATAGTGAATAGGAACCCCCATAGTAATGAGAAGCGAAAAACCTCTGGTGATACTCATCATACCTAAAGTTGCAACAAAAGCCGGAAGACCTACTTTGCTTACGAGTAAACCATTGGATAAGCCAACAATAGCTCCCATTCCCAGAATTGCAATGAGTGTTAATAAAGGAGATGCTCCAGATTTTGCAACCATAGCACCAAAACATGCTGTAAAACCTACTAAAGATCCAACCGAAAGGTCAATTCCACCGGTTATAATGATAAGAGCTTGTCCAACAGCCAATATGGCTATGAGTGAAAATTGTCGGAAAACATTTACAATATTTCTCGCGGTTAAAAAGTACGGGCTAGCAATGGATAGCCAGACACAAATTGCCAATAGAGCGAACAAAACACTAATTTCCGGTCTTCCTAACATGGCCTTGATATTATTATTGAATGAAGTATTTTTAGAGCTCATAGTACTCCCCTACGTAGGTTAGATTTTTTTTCATTAGATAATTCAAACTATGAAACAACTAAAAAACGACATGCTTTTTAAACTTTGGTTCATTCTTTTACGAAGTAACCAAAGAACCCTGAATCAATATGGTATAAAATTTTAAATTCAAAACAAGATTGAGTATGTCAATTCAGTTTTGATTGAAAACAGGCTGTAATTTAGATGTTTTATAGTGAGATGATTGTAAGGTTGAAGAAGGGGACGAAAACAGAACACACCTTTATTTCGGGATAAAACTGAAGAAACTATGAATAGAGGTGACAGGAATTTATAAGGAAAAACGAAGTTAAATAAAAAAATAGGATTAAAAAAAAATGAAGCCGACCAATTTTTAGAAAGAGTATTAGGGAATTGACAACTCATCGTTGTTCTTTGAATGGGTTTGCTTCCCTTAAGGTAATTCACAAAAAACTTTTGCCCCCCTCAGAAGACTGCTAATCAAACATCTTTAAAAAAACTTTATATTTCAAATTACTAATGAAGTTAGAAAGCTTTCTTTATTATAATTCCCGGAGATAAAAAGTCAATCAAAAAAGGTGATCCTCATTCTGACTGTCTTGCTAAAGCTTCTAATTCACATTATTCTTGATAGAATATCTAAAAGTATTTTATTATTTGAAAACATCTTAGGGGATGGAAAAATGTCAAAATATATCATGGTTTGGGATTTAGGAACCGGAGGGAACAAGGCTTCTTTATACGATGAAGAAGGTAACTGCCTGGCAGGAGTATTTGTTCCTTATGATACGATTTACCCTGCCCATGGGTGGCACGAACAGAAACCAAGTGATTGGTGGAAAGCGATTGTTCATAGCACCAGGCAATTATTAAATAGAACCAATATTAAAAAGGAAGAAGTCTATTGTTGCAGCATTTCAGGCCATAGTTTGGGTGCAGTTCCATTAGATAAGCAGGGGAATTTACTGAGGAAACAGACACCGATCTGGTCCGATGGCCGAGCAGTAGAACAAGCTCAAAAATTTTTTGATGGTTTTGATGAAACAAGATGGTATACGATAACCGGAAATGGATTTCCACCCCCATTATATTCCTTGTTTAAAATATTATGGTATAGGGATGTAGAGCCGGGAGTCTTTAAAAAAATCGATAAAGTTATTGGAACGAAAGATTATATTAATTTTAAATTAACTGGTAGAGTTACAACTGATTTTTCCTATGCTTCCGGATCGGGAGTATATGACCTAAAAAATTGGGATTATTCCGAAGAACTGATAGAAGCCAGCGGGCTTTCTGCTTCAATTTTTCCTGAAATAGTTCAATCAACAGAAATTATAGGTCAAATTAGGCCAGATTCAGCAGAAGAACTTGGTTTGCACTCCAATGTTTATGTGGTATCGGGAGGAGTGGATAATTCTTGTATGGCTCTTGGTTCAAAAGCCTTTAAAGAAGGCAGAGTGTATAATTCCTTAGGTTCTTCTTCCTGGATTGCCGTCTCTTCTCGTAATCCCTTACTCGATCCAATTGCTCGTCCCTATGTTTTTGCTCATGTTGTTCCCGGTTTTTTTGCTTCAGCTTTGGCGATCATTTCAGCAGGTTCAAGTTTCCGATGGTTAAGGGATCACATTACCATTGATCTAAAAACCCAGGCCAATAATCAGGGGATAGATGTCTATGAATTGATGACTGCAGAAGCTGCTCAATCGCAAGTTGGTTCTCACAAGCTATTATTTAACCCCAGTCTGGGTGGTGGAATGCCTATTGATAAAAACATTCATATTCGTGGAGCTTTTATTGGAATTGATTTAGTCCATACCCGAGCTGATATGATTCGAGCAGCAATGGAAGGTATTGCTCTTGGGCTAAAATGTTGCCTGGATAAACTCAAGGAGATGACTAGATTAAGTGAAGAAATGTTATTGGTTGGTGGAGGGAGCAAGAGCGAGCTCTGGCGTCAAATCTATGCTGATGTTTACAATATGAAAGTCATTAAAACTAATATCGATGAACAGGCAGCAGCGTTAGGGGCAGCTGCCTGTGCTGCAGTTGGAACTGGCTTATGGAAGAGTTTCGACCGGATCGATGATCTACATAACCTTGTTGAATGTATTACTCCTATTCCCGAGAATATTGAGAAATATCAAAAGATTTATGAGGTATATAAGAGGGTATCAAATTGCTTGTCTGACATTGGTAATGATATGGAAAAGTTAGATGTTTAATAAAAATAAATTCATTATATAAATATAATATTGAGAAAAGAGGAATTTCTTCGATGAAAATTAACCCAAAAGAATTGGTAAAAATGATTGACGTTAGTTTGTTACAGTCAGTGAATACTGAAGCCGATATTCAATATTTAATTGAAAAGACCAAGAAATACCAATTTATTTGTGCTTTTGCTTTACCCTGTTACTCTCAAACTTTGGTCGAAGCCTTTAAGGATGAAGATATTATGGTTGGAGCACCAATAGGCTTCCCAACTGGAGCTGAGTTAACCGAAGTGAAGATATTCCAAGCAAAAACTCTTTATGATATTGGTTGTGACGAGTTTGACATGGTTATGAATATTGGGTGGCTTAAATCAAAACAGTTCGGAAAAGTAGCAAAGGATATTCAAGCCGTTTATCAAACAATAGCGGAAAAACCTTTGAAAGTCATTGTTGAAGCTATGTATCTTACTGATGATGAGCTGACCGAAGCCTGTAAAATAGTTATGAACAGTGGAGCTGAATTTATAAAAACCGGTACTGGTTGGGCAACGAAACCAACAGAAATTCGACACGTTGAAATTATGGCTAAAACTATTCAAGGAAGAATAAAAATGAAAGCCGCTGGTGGAATTAGAGATTATGAAACACTTTGTAAAATGCATGATATGGGTGTTTCACGATTTGGAGTGAGTTTGAGTTCGGGAATTAAGATTGTTGAAGAAGCACGCTCTAAGCCGTAATTTCTTTTTATATTAAAAACCAAGATGATTCCCTTTATTATTTTTTTGGCAAAAATTTCTATCCTGAAAATACCGGAAACAGTGAAAAGTGATCAAACAAAAATGAGAAATG
>NZ_DAOLQM010000114.1:0-6686 GCF_035418125.1 Atribacter sp.
GGTTCATCTAAAACGATAAACTCAGGTTTCAACAACAAAATCCGAGCTAAAGAAATCCGTTGATTCTGACCTCCAGAAAGTTGAGCAGGATAACGCAATAAAAAGTCGGTTGAAAGGCCAACGGTTTTTAAAACATCTTCTATAGCCTCTTTCTGCTGATTGAAAGGAACTTTAGTAATATTGAGAACATCGCGCAAAGAAGCGTCTATCCGCTTTTTGGGGTTTAATGATCCTTGAGGGTCTTGAAAAAGCATCTGAACCTTCCGTCGGAAAAAAAGCCAATCAGGAGGTTTCATCCGTGAAATATCCTTTCCATGAAAGAAAATCGTCCCTGAAAAGGGTTTTATTAAACCTGCTACCATTTTACCTAAAGTTGTTTTACCGGTTCCTGAATGCCCCATAAGACCAAAGGTTTTCCCCATATAGAGTTTAACCGAAATATTACTCAGAACGATTTGGTGTTGTTTCCTTGGCCAACCCTGGGAAAATTCATAAGTAACCTTGTGCAGTTCAATCATACAAAAAACACCTTACCAACCGTTCATTTACTGACATTAGTCCCGGTTTTTCTCTATGGCATTGTTCTCTTGCCCATTGACAACGGGGATGGAACTGGCATCCTTGAAGATCTTCAATCATCGAAGGAGACTGCCCAGGTATGGGATGAAACCCATTTTCTGGAAGACTTCTAAGAAGACCTTGTGAATAGGGATGGAATGGTGATTGAAAAAAGTCTAAAGTAGGGACTTGCTCAACTATTTCTCCAGCATACATAACCATAATCCAATCTGATATTGACCGAGCTACCGTTAAATCATGGGTAATGAGCAACATCGATGATGAATGAATTTTTCGAGCTCGATCAAGTTGTTCAATTATTTGTTTAATCAATGTTCTATCCAGCCCTTGAGTTGGCTCATCAGCAATGATGAGATTGGGATGAAGAGCCAAGGCAGAAGCAATTAGTACTCTTTGGTTCATGCCTCCTGAAAACTCAAAAGGATACATTTTTACCGCCGACTCTGGCTTATCAAACTTCATGTAGGAGAGAAGACGAACCGACTCCTGAATTGACTGGTTTCGGTCGACACCTTGATGGATTCGAAAGGGTTCTCCAACCTGCCATCCAATAGAATAAACTGGATTTAAAGCCAAAGATGGATTCTGAAAAATAATCGCTATCTCTTTCCCGCGAATCGAAGCCATAGTTTTTTCGTCAACTAGAAGCAAATCACGACCTTGGAAAAGTATTCTTCCATTGATTTGAGCATTACCAGGAAGAAGTCTTAAAATCGATTGGGCTATCACCGACTTTCCGCAACCGGTTTCACCGATCAAAGCCAGTGTTTCCTGGTGGGGAATCGTAATCGATACATTTTTTACTGCTTTAACTCTCCCTTGGTGAGTGGTAAAAACAACATTGAGTCTTTCAACGGTTAAAAGGGGCAATGGCGACTTCCTCTCCCATTCCAATTTCTGTTTCTTCAAATGCAAAACTTAAAAATACCATTGATAAAACAAATAATGTAATACTCATACCTGGCGGAATGTACCACCACCACATTCCATTCAGGAATCCACCTCTTTGAAAAGCATGATGAATCATCATTCCCCAGCTTTTTAGAGAGGGATCTCCCAAGCCTAAAAAAGACAACGAAGCTTCCGATATCATGGCAGAAGCTACGGTGATAAGAAATTCTGGAATGATGATCATAACAATGTTCGGTAAGATTTCATAAAAAAGAATATGCCAACCTGAAAATCCCAAACAACGAGCACTTTCAACAAAACCCATTGAACGAATCTGCATCGTCCGAGAGCGGATAACCCGAGCGGTTGAGGTCCACCACAAAATACTCATAACCAGAATCATCAATCCTACGCTGGGACGTAAAAATGCTGAAAGAACAATTATTAAGGGTATTCTTGGAATCATTAGAATAACATCAGTAATACCCATTAACAATTCGTCAATGAATCCTCCATTATAACCGGCAAAAAGGCCTATCAATACCCCAATTGATACCGAAAACACCCCGGTTAACAAACCAACCAGAAGTGTAATCCTTGATCCGTAGATAAATTCAGTGAATAGATCATTCCCAATATCATTTGTCCCTAAAAGATGTTTTAATCCTAGAGGCAAGAAAGGGTCAAAACGAGCCTTGAGCTGAAAAGGGGCAATAAAATTGGCAAAAATAGCAACCAATAAAAAAAGGATAAAGAGGAATCCACCTATTCGAATGAAATATTTTTTTCGTTGAAAAATCAAGTCTTTCATCGGTTTGCTCTCACACGAGGATCAATCCAATTATAAATCCAATCAGTAAGATAATTGGCTATAATAACCATAAAAGAAATGATCAAAAAGGTTCCCTGAAGAACTGGGTAGTCTCGTGATAGTATCGATTGGTAAATGAGAGTCCCCATTCCATTAAGCGAAAAAACGATCTCAATAAAGAGCGCTCCGGCAAATAAAAATCCAAAATCAAGAGCAAAAAGGGTTATTACCGGCAGTGAAGCATTTTTAAAAACATGCTGAAACAATATACTATCCTCCAAATGACCTTTGGCTCGAGCATACCATACATATAACTTCTCTTTCTCTTGGAGAACACTCCCCCTCATCACCATATAATTTCGCGAAGCAGAAAATAAGGTCATAATTAAAACCGGCAAAAAAAGGTGTTTCAGAATATCAATCCAATTTCCTGTCGTATAAAAACCTTTTAGAGGGAAAAGACCGAGTCGAAATCCAAAAAAATAGAGAAATAAGAGAGAAATAAAAAAAGGAGGAGAGCAGTAAATAAATAAAAAGAAAAAGAAGGAAAAGGTATTCCCTTTGCTTTTCCTTTTCCATCCAGCAAGAGAACCAGCCAACGCTCCTATAATAGTTCCAAGAATCAACGAAGGAGCAACCAAGATAAAAGTCCATTTTAAGCGTGAAATGATTAGAGAAGAAACTCGAGCTCGGAAATGATAAGAATACCCTAAATCAAATTGAAATAAATTCTTCCAATAATTAGCATATTGAACTAATATTGGCCTGTTCAGTCCCAATTCTTCTCGAATTTTCTCAACTGCTTCTTTTCCAGCAATAAAATCCTCCCCAAGAAGATTAATTACTGGATCACCAGGCATAGCACGGGGTAGAAAAAAGTTTAAAGTAATAATAAAAAACAGGGCGAAAACGTAACGTAATATTTTTTTTGCAGGGAAAACCATATAATCTCCATTATCATATCGGTTAAAAACAAGTTTTAAACAACCAATTTAGCGCAACCAACCAGGATGCCATCCTGGGTTTTCACCCTCACCCTTACCTTCTCTTGTTTTTCTTTTTTTCCTCTCCCCTGGTGGGAGAGGATTAAGGTGAGGGGGGAGCTTGGATTTTCACTTCATACCTTAATTTTAAAAACACCAAACCTGGGTTTCAATCAGAGGTTCCACCCTCATCCTCACCTTCTCCCATCAAGGGAGAAGGAACTTTGATTCGTCATTGCGAGGAACGGAGTGACGTGACAATCTCTTGAGCTCAATCTTTTTTATTCTTTTCCCTTTGGATAAAGGGAGATAGTTTGGGATTCGATTGGTTTCCAAAAAATTCAAACCCCTCCTTCCCCCTTTTTTAAAAGATGAGATTAAATGACTATAATACTTTCTTCAGATTAACAAAATTATCGATGTTATAAATCCCAAAGAGAGGATCAGGTTGCCAACCAGTAAATTCCCGGTTAAAGGGTGTAATAATCATATTCCAATAGAGTGCTATTGCCGGTAATGTTTCAGCATAATAACTTTGAACTGAGTGGGCAAGCTCTTTTATTTTTTCCGGATCAGTTGTAGAAAGCAATCCATCAACCAACCCAAGAAAGATTGGATCATCAACAATGTGCAAAACACCCTCACCAGTTCTTCGGGAATCGAAATAAGCCGTTCCCCAGCTCCCGTGGACCATCATTCCCCATGGAGAACTACGAGTTACGGTAATGTCGTATTCATACTGATCTTTCAGGGCAATCCAGGTTGATTCATCAACATTTTTCATGGAAACTTTGATACCAACCTCTTCCAAGTAGTACTTGATCAACTCTGAACGGCGAACATAATCAGGTTCAACAAGCATAGTAAGGTCAATATCTTTCCCTGCTAAGTCTTCCCGTATACCATTCTTATCACTATCAATATAACCAGCCTCCTCTAACAAACTATTTGCTTTTTCCAAATCATAGGTTAATAATACGGTATCAATAAAATAATCCATACTGTTGGGAACAAAACCTCGAGTTGGAATGTTGCCATATCCTAAGGCATCAAGCTTTAAAATTTCAGGGTAGTTGATAGCATAAGAAATTGCTTCCCGAAATTTAAAGTCAGACATTGGAGTTCGTTTTAAATTAAAAGCCAAGAAGTAGAGTCCTATGTTGAGCTTTTCAACAAAATCAAAACGTCCGGTTTTCTTTAATCTCTCTATATTCTGGTAGGGATATGATGAAGCATATCGATAATAGGTGTCAACATCCCCTTTTTCCAAGGCTAATGACAAAACATCAACATTGTTATATAAATGAATTTCAATCTTACCAATTTGAGGTGTTTGACCTTTCCAGTAAGGATTTTTTTCCATGGTTATAATTCCAGCATTTAGATCTACCTTTTTCATATAGAAAGGTCCGCAACCGATATTTTCTCCGGGATTCGAGTAGTCCTGGGGGGATTCAATCTTTTCCCAAATTTGCTTAGGGAGTAAATTATAGCTGGATAAATCTCGGTTAATCTGAGTATGAGGCTTGTTAAATTTCAATATCACTGCATTTGGTTCTTGAATAGAAATATCTTGAAGTCCCTCTTTCAGCCAACCTGCCCAGGGAACATTTTGAGCAATAAATTCAATGGTAAACTTGACATCCTGGGGAGTCACTTTTTGACCATCACTCCAATACAGCGAATCATCGAGATGAAAAGTCCAAGTTGTATTATCCGAACTCACTTCGATTAATTTTGCACTCTGACCTACAATTTGTCCCTCGGTGTTCATTTTGGTTAGTGGAGGATTGGAAATATGGGCAAAAACCGGCAGATAATCATCAAAAACCAAGTTGGCCGTGCTAACCATATTTGGCGAACCAATTCGCAAAATAACTTCCTCACCATACGAAATAAAAGTCATTAAAAAGAAAAGACTCAAAACCGTTAAAAGAACTATTACAATCTTTTTTTTATTTTGAATCATGATAAACCTCCTTTTATTTCCTTTTAATCACTCTTCACTCAACACGGCCTTTTTCAATCTGCTGGTTGTCCAACCGTACTCATGTAAAGAACACTTTCTTCGATCCCATCAACACCAATAATCAGATTCACTTCATCATCAAATAAAGCTCCAATCTGGCAACTTCCTAATCCAAGGGAGGTTGCTGCTAAAGCAAGGTTTTCAGCAATATGACCAGTATCCAGATAAACATAACGATAAGCCCGTTGTCGATATTTCCATTTCGAACGTTCAAAGATTGCTGTCCATACGAAAGTAACCGCCGCCTTCCCCAACATCTCCTGTCCCATTCCTGCCCTGACCATTTCACGGGTAAACTTTCCTTTTTTTAATGTTTCTAATTCATGCTTTTGAACCGAATAATGGTAAATCCCAGGGTTAAGGTCTGAAACATCGCTAACCACAAGATAGGTTTCAATTGGATAAAGTGCACCTGCCGAAGGGGCAGTACGAAACTCCTGGCTTGCTTCTCGATTACGAATCCCATTGGCTGCCCATAAAATATAAGAAAGCTGATCCAACTGAATTGGTTCCAATGAATATTCTCGTATGCTTTTCCTTTTCAGTAGAGCTTCGTTAAAGCTCATCCCACTTAAATCTTTTGGTTCTGGTAAGTTTACAATTTGAACGTTGGAATAAAATTTAAAAGGCTCTGGTAAGTTTTCCCAACTCATTCCACCTACCAGGCTTTCTCCTCGAATATATTTGGTTTCTCGTTGAAAACGATCCCCTAATCCTTCCAACATCAAAACATCCCTCCTCCTGAATATATCCTTTCTCTTATTATTATAATTGATTTGCTTTTAATTCATCATTGTCATTATTTTCTTCCTCGCTGTATTTATAAAAAAAGAATAGTTATAATAATAATTGAAGAAAACTTTTTAAGGCGGGATCGGCATGAATTACCGGACTGTAAAACTGGCTCAAAATAATATAGAAGCTGAACTTATTAAAGGCTTTTTAGAAGCTGAGGGTATCAAAGTAATTTTAAAGCCATCAACCCAACCTTATGGCGGAATCGCCTACTTTGGTGATACTGGTCCAATAGAAGTTCAGGTTAAAGAGAACCAAATGCTCCAGGCAAAATCGATTATCCATGATATGGAAATAAAACCGGTTGAGTGATAATCAGTGTTGAAACCAACCAATACTAACTATTATTTAATACTTTCGGTTTTTACCCTGATTTTTCTATTTATAATAGCTTTTTCACCAAGAGACTTTGCTTATTCTAACCAGGTTAAAATTGGTAAAAATATGATCCATTATGTTGATTCTGGAAAAACAGATAATTTTCCCTTATTAATGATCCATGGATTAGGAGAAAATCTCCTGACCTGGCAAAAAATTTTGAATCGTCTTCCTCAAGAAAATTATCGTTTTCTTTTAGTTGACCTTCCAGGTCATGGCC
>NZ_DAOLQM010000115.1:0-6665 GCF_035418125.1 Atribacter sp.
TGCGACGTGGCAATCTCATTTAGCCAATCTTTTTTGTCCTTTTCCAAGGATAAGCAATAAAAAAATTAAAAAATAAAGGCGCCCTCCCCGCCGTAAGCGCCACCCCTCCAAGGAAGGGAATTGTTAGATTTATTCTTTCTCATTTTTGTTTGATCACTTTTCATTGTTTTCAGCATTTTCAGGATAGACCTTCATGCTGCCTAGCAGCACCAGATGAGGATGAAAATCCAAATTCGATGTGGCAGAGCTTGTCACTACATTAATCAGGCGCATTACATTACACCCCTGCAGCTTTTAAATCTTTGGTAAGGACTTTATTTATCAAGTCCATAAATTGGCTTTCAAGGAAGTATTTTTAAATATTCCACATTATTTAATGACTTTTTGGTTCAAATTCAGAAACGAAAACTATTGGACATACTTTCAATACGACGGAAAAGATCCTCAGTAATATCGATATGAAAAACCTCAGCAATCACTTGGGTCCACCCATGAATAAAGTATATCCATCCATCTTCAACCGTCAGATTTTTCTTTTCTTTTTGATGGAGCGCCTGGTGCATAAAGAGGAGATCGCCTCGATAATTAATCTCCCATACTAAGCTATTTTGAGGAAATTCGCATTGATTAGAAAGCGGTGATCCTGGTCGATCTTTCCCTAAGCCAGTTGCATTGACGATGAGAGAAAAGGGTTTCATATCTTTTAAAATGGTATCGTTGATAGCTACATCCGGACAATGATGGTATTCAATAGGTGCCTTCGGACAGAGCTTTTTCATAATTTCTTTCATCGATTCCAATCGCGGGGTACTTCGGTTGGCGACGTACATTTTTGATGGGACATTTAATCCTTTATTTTGATCAAATAGATAGGCGGCCATCGCTCGGGCACTTCCTCCAGCACCCATGATGAACACCTCACCACTGTGGTCATGCCAAAAATTTTTCGGCACAAAAGCTTCTAATGCTAAGCCACTCGATATTGGATCTTTGGCATGTCCTACTAATCGACCATCTTTTTTAGAAATTGAGGAAAGCTCTCCAAAGGCCTGAGAATAGGGGTCAAGAAAATCAAATAAATCCTTGCAGGCATTATACAAATCAATTTTATGGGTGGTTACCAATGCTCCTAAAGAAAGAGGGTCGTCTTTTATAAAGGAAACTGCTTTACGGTAATCACCTTCCGGTGCATGTATGGTAATATCAATTCCTTTTAGAACGGTTCCATCTAAACCCAACTCTTTTGCCCACAAGGGGAAAAGCTTCATGATGGAAGACTTTTCAGTGGTAACACCGATAAAATACATGGTGGGTTGTGTAGCCTTATCAGGTAATTTCAATCCAATTCCCCCTTATTTATTTTTACGTTTTGGGTTGTCGATAACTGTAACCTTCCCATCAATTTCAACGACCAATTTCGGATAACCTTGTTCTTCAATAGTGGCGTAATCATGACCAGCATCGGCAGGGAAAATACAATAAAAGACTAACAGCTCGTTTCCAACATTCATGGTCCGATGCGACCAATTGGGGGGGATGTAGGAAGCTGAACCAGGAAACATTTCTAAAACTTCACAATCACCATCGGTAGATTCCATGATCAACCTCCCCTGCCCTCGTAAACAAAAGTATATTTCGGCAGTGCTGAGTTTCTCATGATAATGTCCTTTGGTTAGGAAATATTCATTCCCGATTTTTCCCGGATAAATAATGGTCGTGCAGTGGCCTAAGTGCCCCTGCTCTTCGGGTACATCAGCATAAATCACTTCATAAACCAGTGGATCGCCCTTTTGGATTAATTCTTCAGCGGCTTGAGTATCATAAAACATGTTTTTTACGTCACTGACTTTGCGAATAATTCGTTTACCAGGGTCTAGCGTCCCCGATTCAAAATTGATTACGACATTATAAGGTTTCATAAGAATCCTTCCTTTCTGAACTGAGTATATATGATAACGGATTCTATAATCATTTCATAATAACTCTCGATATTTTTCAAAAACTTCATTCATTTTGTCCATGGTTTCCAAATAATAAGGGATAAATTTTTCATAGACTTTTGATAATTTTTCATCTGGATAATGAACTTTTTTCTTTTCAACCGAATTGAGAGAAGTTTTTTGCAAATCTTGAAATACACCGACTGCATGACCAGCGATTAAAGCTGCACCCCATACTGCATATTCTTGGCGATTTAATTCAACATAGGGTACTTTTAAAATACTCGCTTTAATCCTATTCCAAAGAGGAGACTTTGCTCCTCCCCCAATCACCCGAACTTCTTTAAAAGTAAGGTTGGGTATCAATTCTCGAATGACTTTTAAGTAAAAAGCATATTCAAAAGCTATGCCCTCCAATATCGCTCGGTATAGATTTTCACGCCGGTGATCCCAGCTAAAACCAGCAAAAACTCCTCGTAGCCAGGGTTGGGTGGGAAAATTTCTTCCTCGTAAGTGGGGAATAAATATAACTCCCGAAGGTTTTGGTGCATTTTGTTCTATTTCCTGAGCCATTAATTGGAAAGCATCGCGGGAATCAGCCCATTCCCGAAAGAGCTCTTTTTTTGCCCATTCTAAATCCATTCCACCACCGTTAATATAAGCCATAACATAATAAAAATCTTTTAAAACAGATTGGGCTAACATGAGGGCTTTATATTTTACATCAGGATTGTATTCATCGACAAACAAGCTAAAGCATGATGCAGTCCCGGCAACATCAAAAGCAATTCCTGGTTCAGATACTCCAGCTCCTAAGGCATTTGCTGCTTGATCACCACAACCAGCTATCAGAGGAATCCCAGCTAACAACCCCATTTCTTTTGCCCATGGTTGTTGCAACTTACCAATTTGCAGACAAGGATCAACTATTCGAGGGAATTTATCCTCTTCAACATCAAATATCTGAAGGATTTCTTTGTCCCAACGAAGATTGCGAAGGTCTCCAAAACAGGTAAAGTGCAAATTGGTATAATCTAAATAAGTTTCTTCACCAGATAACCCAGCTAACTTTTGCGTTATCCAACTGGAAGGAACGGTGAATTTTTTAATCTTTCGATAAATTTCTGGTCTTTCATGTTTCCACCATAAAATTTTTGGACCGTGATTGATACTTGGTCCCATGCCACTCTGACGAATAACTAATTGTTCTGCTTCCTTTTTCATCATTTCAGCATAATCTGCCGAACGAAAATCTAACCAAGAATCATAGGGGGTCGCTGCTTCACCCCGATCATCAACTCCCATAATTCCTGCCATTTGACCATCAAGTGCTATTGCTGCAACTTGGTTCGGAGAAATACCACTCTTCTCCATAACTTTCTTGACCGATTGTATAACCGATTGAAACATTTCATCAGGATCCTGGGTAACACTCCGATCATCGCCATAAATTATATTGGAATCAACCTTCTCAACAACTATCAATTCACCCTTATCATTAAAAAGAGCTGTTTTTGTAGCCGTTGTTCCCAAGTCACAACCAATCAAATAAGTCATTTTTCACCACTCCCCATCAAAATTTATCGGTTTTTGTTGTTTTATTGATCGGTGGGCATATTCCACCACTTGCACCGCCCGAAAACCATCTACCACCGATGGTTCCGGCTTTTCATCCTTCTGTATACATCGAATAAACGATTTCATTTCTTCCAAATAACCTTCTTTAAAACGGTTTCTCCAAGCATCATGGGTGTCACAAATGGCTTTTTTATCCAAAGTCATTAATACCGGACCATTCCCTTCGGTGGTTCCAATTCTTATCATGCCCTTGTTACCTAATATTTCCATCCTTCCATCGTAAGCGTATCCAACCGGACAACCACCATCAATTGATCCTAATGGACCATCCTGGAAAGTAACAGTCACAATATAATGGTCATAAAAATCAGGAAATTTCTCGCTGGCTTGGGGTGATTTAAAATTTTTTGCTTCCATGTAAATTCTTTCCGGTTTTTTTCCGGTAAACCATAAAACCGAATCAATATCGTGAGCAGAAACTTCGGCCAACATTCCACCACTCTTTGATCGATCCCAAATCCAGGCCGGAGGAAGCCCTGGTCCTCGACCGGTCGATTTAATCACCACCAAATCTCCAATAATTCCATCTTGAACCATTTGATAGGCTTTTCGTATGGCCGGATCGTATCGCCTCATAAAACCGATTTGAAATTTTATCCCAGTTTTATTAACGACCTCTTTAATCTTTTTGGCTTCTTCAAGGTTTTGTGCCAAAGGTTTTTCAGAAAAAACATGCTTCCCTGCTGCAGTAGCTTTTTCAACGATTTCTCGATGAGTAAAAGTCAACGACCCAATACATACTGCATCGATATTTTCTTTTTTTAATATATCATCGAGGCTGGTTGAGTATTTTTTTACTCCAACTTCTTCTGCCGATTGTCTTGCCCTACTTTCATCAATATCAACTATTGCTACCAATTCAGCTTCTGGAATATAGTTCGTTAAATTCCGACCATGAACCATTCCTGCCCTTCCGGCTCCAACCAAAACAAATCTGACTTTATCCAAGTTTCATACCTCTCTTTCTTCAATGATTTTTCTTGATTATTTTCTATTCTGTAACTCCGTGATTATCTTTTTTTTACATCCGGAGTCCTTGCTCTTTGAGAGCCCAAGGTTTTCATCCATCCGCTCCGCCATTCTGAGGAGCGTATTGTGCGAAGTGAGAATCTCATCTTTTTTAATTTTCTTGACACATTCTATAACCCTCGAGCTTGATAAATCCTGGCCCATTCCGCTACTACATGATACTCCTCCGTAGGAGGAGAATTCTTTATTCGTCATTACTAAGAACTTAGTGACATGGCAATCCCTTATGCTCAATCGTTATTATTTTCTTCTTTTGGATAAAAGTATATATAGAGGGATTCGATTGGTTACCAATAAATTCAAATCCCCCTCTTACCCCCTTTGCTAAAGGGGAAGATTGATCTCTGAATAAGTATTTAAATATTTTCATTGTCTTCTCATGCTACCATAGTGGTATGAGGTTCTATCCTGAAAACCTACGGGCATGATAAATCAAGCCCCTACCAAAGAATTTAAAAAATGTAGGTGCGCAATTTATTGCGCCCGATCTTCATTTAATGTAGCAGTATGCTATGGTATGTCGAATCTTAGGTTTTCATC
Source organism: Atribacter sp. (assembly GCF_035418125.1). NCBI lineage: Bacteria > Pseudomonadati > Atribacterota > Atribacteria > Atribacterales > Atribacteraceae > Atribacter > Atribacter sp. Next base: position 5,148 of record NZ_DAOLQM010000115.1, read on the forward strand.
CTCCTCTGGTACTGCTATGTAGCATGAAGGTCTATCCTATTATATTTTTCCTTTTATAAGGAAAAATTATTTAGAAAATACTTCGACTTTAATTTTTCCTTTATCACCCCGAAAACGGGATTGAAAGTAATCCATAATGGTATTTTCTGGAGTATAAGTGATGTTTTTCATGAATATTACCGGAGCTCCTTCGGGAATTTCCAGAACTTTCGAATCAAGGTCATCAGCTACTGTTGCTTCTAAAGTTATCTCGGCTCGAAAGGCCCGAAGGTGGTATTTTTCAAAGAGAGTTCGGTAGAGCGACTTATCGGTAAGGTCTTCATGAATAAGATCAGGGCAGAGAGATAAGGGAATAAAGTTAGAAACTTTGACAATTGGCTCCCCTTCAACATAGCGCATCCTTTGAATGCAGATAATAGGATCATTTTCAGCAATGGTTAAAATTTTCCCAATATTAGGAAGGTCATTTCTCACTTCAATGTTCAAAACTTTGGTGTGAACTTGATAACCTTTCTCTGCCATGTCGTCATAAAAAGTTGAAAACTGTTGAATGAAACCGTAATTAAACTTGGGGCGGGAAACAAAGGTCCCCCTTCCTTTTTCGCGATTGAGGAGACCTTCATAAGCTAATTCTTTTATAGCCTGGCGGACGGTAGGCCGGCTGATTTGATATCTCTCTGACAATTCCCTTTCCGAAGGAATAATGTCTCCTGGTTTTAAAACACCGGTTTCAATATCTTTACGAATCATTTCTATTAATTGATAATAGAGAGGTATGGGGGTTTTACGATTTAAGGTTGACACTTTATATTACTCCTCCAAGAGGGATGAAATAGGTTAAGTGGTTAATACCACTTAACATGATATTATAGTGCTTTCCCATAGTCAAGAATGATCACCTTTAAGTTTCTTTCCATTTGCCTTTTCTATATATAGAAATAAAGAAAATATGATCTATCCTCATTATATTTCAATCATCTTGCCGCTTTCAGCCGACTTGATTTTCATGAAATAAATCTCCCTATCCACAAAAACTTATTTATAATTTTTCTTTATTTTAAGACAACACCTCAATATCCAACCCGATTACTGAGGCGATTACTTCTAAGTCAATTTTATGATGTCCGATTAATATACAATTATGATGAGAATAAAGTTTATTCATCAAAAAGTGACCATCGGGAACTCGAATCAAAGCACCATTTCGACAATCGGAACCAGGAAATTGAACATACTTCTCCAAATGTCCTTCTACTACCAATAAAGAAGAAAGCGACGAATCAATTTTTGCAAGGGTTACCTTCCCTTCGGGAAATCTCCCATCAATGGCAGTTGCATCTTCATGAACAATTTCAAGAACTCTTGGTTTTAATTTCCATTGATTAGAAAAAGAACGTGGAATTAATCCAAAATATCCACAATGAGCGACTAAGAGATGATCATCGGGGTTTTGAATCTCAGGGAAAGAATCAATCTTTTCGTGTTTTAAGGCAGCCATTCCCATCAAAAATGGATAAA
>NZ_DAOLQM010000116.1:0-1271 GCF_035418125.1 Atribacter sp.
CGGCTGGGGCTGGAAGGATAATTATTTGGCTTAATTGAGGTCCAATTTTATGAATTCCACCTCGGGAATAATCAAATATAAAAAGGAAAGTCAGCCCGATCAATAGAAGCAGTAATACTTTACTCGCTTTCATGTTTTATTTCCCCCGTTGGCACAATGACATATTTTTCCAAAATCCAGGAACCCAACAGAAAGATGACGAAAAAGCTCAGAAAGAATGCCAGCGTGGTCGGTCCGTGGATTTTGATGGCTTGAAGAGCGGAGACGTCTCCTAAATATTGCCAAATTCCAGAAAGATACCAACCATTTAACTGGAAGTTGGGAACAAAGGAAAGGTAAGGAACAAGCAGCCCAGAATAACGGATTATAGCCCAACCGGTCACAAGGAAGGTCCAGATGCTGATTAACCACCCTCCATAACGAAATACACGCCCAACCAAATAGGCAAACTGGCTTAAAATTGCCACCAGGATAGAAATGATCGATAAAATTATCCCGAGCTGCCACAAAACTTGATTGGGAATGGGTTCTAAAAGGGCAATCTTACTAAACATAATGACTCCGATAAATATCACTACAATGAAGATAACCGTTTCGATCCATATCGTAAGTAGTTTAATGCTGGTCAGGGTAATCCCTTTCACCGGCAGCGAAAGAAGGTGCGTAATAGTTTTCTTCCGCCATTCTTCTCGAAGCATATAAAACCCACTGACCAAGGCATAAAAGGGAAGGAAAATGATAGGAAGAAAACTTAAAACAAAGACCAGGGTTATATCCCATGAATCCCGACGGAGATAGAGATACAGGTCCCAGAGTATAACCAGAGAAAGAAGGAGAATTATGCTTCCTAAAGAATTCTTTAGTTCACCTTTGAATATTGAGCCAAACTTTGATTTCATTTCTTCACCCGGTGTTTTAAGACGACACTCATTTAAATTTTTCTTAACCTTTTGAGCTTTTGGTATTGATTAACCAAACCACCAGATAGGTTAAAAATAGGGGTGCTATAATGAAGCACCCCTATTGCTTTTTATTTCCAACTTAAGGTAATAGTTTAACCTATTTTGAATAATATCTGAATATGATTCTATAAAATTATCGGAAATGTTCAATAATCCATTCCCATTCTGAATGGCGTGATCCGATAAATATGGAAATTGTTTCTCTCTTTCCATAACTCTTTCTGGAAAAAGGCCCCTTATACTGCTTCACGGTTTGAGATGATAAAGAAAAATATTTTTCTTATAACTGCCATTACGAGGAGGCCAACC
>NZ_DAOLQM010000116.1:1371-6576 GCF_035418125.1 Atribacter sp.
AATCTCATCCTTTAAAATATTTTAAAAAACAAAGAAATATAAAAGATGAGATCCTCGCGCGGGAAAGCACCGCTCAGGATGACACCTTCGATGTCAGATGAGATCCTCACGGCTTCGAAAAACGAAGCCTCAGGATGACGGATTAAAGAATTTATTGATGATATTTACAGGATAGACCTTCATGTTATTCAACAGCACCAAATGAGGATGAAAATGAGTTACCCTCTCACCTTAATCCTCTCCCACCAGGGAAGAAGAAAAAAGGAAAAAGTGTTTTTCCTCCTAGCAAAAAACTGAAGGGGCGAGTGTGAGAGGGGGTGATAAGAATGAACAAGTTGTTTCTCACTGCTCACAACTCACCCCTTACTTCATTTTTAAAAACTATGATTGGTTACAAAATGACGTTTTGTTGTTTTAAGGTATTTTGTAATAGCTTGATATCAAGATTGGGAAGTTTTTCAATATAGTTATTTAGAGAAAGGGCGGCAGCAGTTCCTGCTGCTTGGCCGATTGCCATACTGGTCGGCATTACCCGAGTTGATGCCTGGGCATCATGAGTTGCGGAAATGCACCGACCAGCAACCAGCAAATTGTCGGCACCCTTTGGAATAAGTGACCGATAGGGAATAGTATAGGCATCATCCAGCTCAATCCAAGTTCCTTTGTCTCCAAAAGGATCATGTATATCAATGGGGAATGATCCTTTACAAACTGAATCGGTAAACTTTCTCCCTTCAACGATATCCTCACGAGTGAGAACATATTCACCGATGATTTTTCGGCTTTCCCTCACTCCAATCACACTCGATGAAGCGAGAATAAAACAATCTTCAAAACCAGGAACGTATTTTCTCAAGGTTTCGGTGAGAGAATACACCTGCTTTCGTGCTGATTTTTCGGCATGAGTTAAATCTTCAACAAAATTCCCATTGATTCTATTAACTCTGGTCGCGTTTATCGTCCATTCTCCTCTTCTTAAATCGGTAAAAAAGGTGACTTGATTTCGACCTAATTCCAGCTCTCCTTTAGCCTTGGCCTCGGCAATAATATTAAAAAATCCCGATCCGGCCAGCGGTTTCGATTCGTAGGTGGGCAAAACCGGTTCGTTTAGGGTAGGCATTGACAACCATTCAAACTGGTCTTGATTTTGCAAAATATATTCACGGGCTCTTTCGGTATCAATTCCTCCCAGGGTATACATGACACTAACTGGTTGACATACTCCATCTTCTTCCCGGCCGAGAACGTAATCAAAACCTGCTGCAGCGGCAACATCACCATCTCCACTGGCATCAATGACGATTTTGGGAGTGAAGATATAACGTCCTGACTTGGTTTCAGCAACGATATTTTTTATTCTTTTATTTTCTAAGACGGCATCGGTGACCAAGGTATGAAGGAGCAATTCAACCCCGGCTTTTTCCGTTTCCACAACCAGTAAATATTTCAATATCTCCGGATCAAAAACCGTGATATGTCCGCCGGTTCCATGAGTGTCTTGTTGGCTATTTTTTCTAATGACCCGATCTCTCTTGTTGGGATTTTCAAAATTTGGGCAAGCAAAGGGGCCAAGAGCTGCGTGCAGTGAATGCATGCCTTGAACTATTTCTCCAAAAATACCATCGATTACCTTTTTGTTCCTAACGTAACTGGTCATAAATGGCTTCACCATACCAGCAGTGGCCATACCACCTAATATGCCGTTTTTTTCCAGCAAAAGAGTTTGAGCGCCGTTTCGTGCGCTGGCAATAGCAGCGGCACAACCAGCAGGTCCTGCACCAATTACTATGACATCTTTTGATATCGTGAAGGTTTTTCTTGGCATTAATTTTTCCTCCCTTATGAACTTCAGCTCATTTTGGAAATAGATTGCTCAATCTCCTTTTTATTTCATGATAAAGTCTTTTCTCTAATCTTTTTTCTAACACCTCATACCTATAATCATTCACCAATACAGTCTTTAACGTTCAATAAAAGTTATCCCCGCCTTTTAAAAAGACGGGGATCAAAGCAACCTCACAACCTATTGAAGTATTACGGTAACAGTGCCTCTAATTCCTTGGCAAGCTGGTCCATGCTTTCCTGTACTGGCTGACCCCTAAAGATAACATCGTGGCAGTAATTTCCGATCAAGTCAATGGCTTCATTTGATCGATCAAAAGGTGGCCAATAAACTTCAGCATAAGGTGCGACTAAAGCTTCCATTTGAGCTGCTGGGTTATTCTGAACGTATTCGTCCGAATTCAAGGTCGAAACTCGAACTGGGGTGTTTCCAGAAAGACCCATGCTCAAAGCACCTTTTTTAGAAGCCAGGAATCGAATATATTCCCAGGCCAGGTCTTTTTTCTGAGAGCCTTTTAAAATTGCCATCGACCACAGAGCAGCTGAACCGTGGTGAGGACCCTGGGCTTGCAGGTCAGGAGGCAACTCAGACTTAGTCAACATTGCCGCCCCGGCAATGTTGGATTTGGTTGGATCATTAAAAGTGACTCCATAGCTGGTGTTCCCATCATAGACCGTTGAACGATTCTCCATAAACAATTTTACTTCTTCGGCATATTCATAGGTATGAACATCCGGTGGAACGATTCCTTCCTGGTAAAATTTTTGCATATAGGACAGGCCTTCGATGGTTCCTGGAGTATTCACGGCTGGTTTTAAGTCATCAGTTATCAACCGAGAACCAAAATATCGTGCCCAGCGATCGAATATTTCAAAAATACTTCCAATAACACCTCTCCAGGCATAACCAAAAACTTTTTCTCCATTGGAGCGAGTAAATGTGCCCTTCTTGGCAATATCAAAAAGTTCTGGTCCAGTTACTGTTGGTTGATAAGCCACTCCGATTTCATCCAATATTTTCTGGTTGAACCACTGTATCCCGTTATAAACAACTCGAACTGGAATAGCATAAGGAACGTCTTTTATCTTGGTAACCGAAAGAAGACCTTCAGGATAATCATTGGGATAATCTTCCAAGGGTTTTTCTGCTAAATATTTATCCAACGGTTCGAGGAAATTGGCTACCCGGGGCACAAACCAGGGATCAAGAACATGGATGATATCTTCTTCAGTTCGGTTGAGAGGACCAAGAAGATTCAGCTTTTCCTGGGTTTTTGGGTTAGGGTAGGTTTGGTAAACGACTTTCACATTAGGATGAAGAGCTTCAAATTCTTCAATCAAATTATCCCCTTTAGCGCTTGGTTCTTGAGATGAGGCAGCATTTAAATGGACTTGATGTCCAATAATAATCAGCTCGATTTTATCCTGAGCGATTGCTCCAAACGAAACACTGAATATCACAACCAAAGCAACCAACATATAATGTAAAATTTTACTGTTATGCATCATTAATCCTTCCTTTCCTTGATCTGAATACCGTGAAACAAAACGGTATTATCACAATAACTCTTAAAATGCTCTTCTCATCAACTATTTACCTAAACACCCCCTTCCCAGTTATTTTCGTATTACTTACCCTCCTTGAAAAACCAACCCTCATTCCGAATAGCAAAAAAAGATTAAATATAAAATTTTCTTTCTATTGACTGATTCGAGGGATAAATGCACCCTGCTCTGCTAAGACTTTTTGCAATTTTTTCGTATCAACTTTTTTAGGGATAACACCATCTTGAATAGATATGGCAGCAGCTGTTCCCGCTGCTTCGCCCATACCAAAGCAAAAAGGCATTACCCGAATGGCACCGAGAGCCTCATGAGTTGCCGATACGCATCGTCCTGCTACCAAAAGATTATCAACTTTGAGAGGAAGCAAACATCGATAGGGAATTTCGTAATGGTGTCCTCGGGGTGGTTCAAATAAACCAAAAGAACCAGCTGGATCATGAATATCAACCGGGAACCCAGCGGCAACTACACAGTCATCGAAAGGAACACAATTATAGACATCTTCCACTTTTAATACATATTCACCCTGGATACGTCGACTTTCTCTGACACCAACTTGATCGGCTACTTCGACGACTTCAGCGTTATCACACCCTGGAATAAAACGGCGCATGAATTCCAAGGCTTCAAAAACTTGCCTTTGTCCTTCCATATGAGCCCGGGTCAAATCCTCAACGTTGGTACCGTCAACCCCCAGCATCCTGGTGTGATTGATGAGCCATTCGTCCCATCGGGTGGTTTGATAAAGACCGATCCGGTCGTGTGGGACTGAGTAATTCATTTCTATTCTGCCTTTTTTGATGATCTCTAAGAAACCATCTTCATCTTTTCCCACTGGGTAACTTTTTCGAACAAAAGTGATCAGCTTTTGAGAATCGACATTCCCAATTCGAAAGAAAAGCGACGACGGCTGCATTTTTTTATCCAGGTCTCTTCCTTTTTCCATGGGAACTCCACTTTGGGCGGCAACATCACCATCACCGGTACAATCTATATATCTTTGAGCTCGAATTGCCTGTATTCCTGATTTGTTGGCAATAAAAGCCTCTCGAATACTGGACGCTTCGCCGGCAGATGAAACCTGGGTTCCTAAAAATCGAGAATAGAGTTTTAATCTAACTCCAGCTTCCTGGCATAACTCAAAAGCAACCAATTTGAAGACATTGGGATCAAAAGGGGTCACGTGGTCATGTCCGATTTGATGAAAACTAGAATAGGGACTGGAAGCTGGTATGTTGGCAGGATGGATAGCTCCTCCCTTTTTCTCCATTCTGCGAACCACTTCATCAAAAATCCCCTTTACAATTTGGTCCTTGCCATCGCTACTGAAGCAAGTCATAAATGGCCCAACCAGCCCAATTGTTGCCATGCCTCCTAAGTTGCCGCTATTTTCAACCAGAGTTGTTTTCACTCCCTTTCTGGCTGAGGCCAGTGCACTGGCAAGACCAGCCGTGCCACCTCCAACTACTAATACATCGGTTTCTTCTACAACGGCTTGCTGAGTATATGTAACCTTTTCCATGAATACTCCCTCCAGATATATGAAATATTTTCTCTTTGTCTATTGCTTGACTGCTCCAAAACTCATCCCTTTGATCAAATAACTTTGTACCATCCAGGTAAGAATCAACATGGGAATAAGGTGAATCACCGCCGCTGCCAATAACATTCCCCACTCAACTCCCATGAAAGATCCCATAAATTCAGATAAAATGAGCGGTGCGGTGGCCGCTCTTCTACTGGTAAAAATAAAGGCAAATAAGTACTCATTCCAAGCGAAGATTGCGGTGAAAATAA